>NZ_JAAAHR010000144.1:0-25829 GCF_009908215.1 Nonomuraea sp. K271
CCCAGTGGCCGAAGGGGTGGGGGAGTTCGTGGGGCCGGCGGTAGGTGCCGGGCTCGGCTCACTGGACGGATCCGCCATCGACCCCTCCTTCACCAGTAGGCGATCACGCAAGGACAGAGAGACATGAACGGCGACGAAACTCGCACCACTTTATTCCCAGAAATATAGCGCTATTTCACGTATATAGGGCGTTCATCCAGGAGGGAGGTTCCGCCAGCTGACCACCCAGCTCATCGATCGCCTCCCTCTCGATCTCTCCCGTACGGCCCGCGTCCTCGACCCGCTGGCACAACGCCGCCTCGCGGGCGGCGCCGACGGTCGCGCAGGCGCTCTTCAGCCGGTGGGCGACCGCGGCCACCTCCGCCGCGTCGTCGTCCTCCGCCGCCCGCCGCAGTTCCTCGAACGTCCGCGTCGCGGTGGCGCGGTACGCCTGGGCCACGTCGGCGACCGCCTCCGGCGACAACCCCGCCAGCTCCGACGGCAGACTCGAGTACGCCGCCCACTCAGGGATCCTCGCCAGCACCCTGGGCCAGTCGACCGGCTTGGCCAGGTGGTCGTCCATGCCCGCCTCCAGGCACCGGATGCGGTCGTCCGGCATCGCGGCCGCGGTCATCGCGATGATCGGGGTGTGCACCTCCTCCCGGACGCGGATCTCCGCGGTCGCGGCCAGCCCGTCGAGCACGGGCAGCTGGCAGTCCATGAACACGAGGTCGTAGCCGCCGGCCAGCACGGCGCGTACGGCCTGCTCGCCGTCGTCCACGGTCTCGACCTCGTGCCCGGCCTGCTCCAGGACGAGCATCGCCACCTGGCGGCTCACCTCGTCGTCCTCGGCCACCAGGATGCGCGTCCCGCCGTCCTGCCTCTCGGTCTGCGTGCCCTCCCCCGGTTCGCCGGGCGCGTCGGTGGTGCCGAGGGCGTTCTCCACGGCGGCGAGCAGGCGGCGGCGGCTGAGCGGCCGGGTGATCGACTGAACGGCGCGCTCCCCCGAGGCGCCCGGCCAGGCGAACCCGGAGCGGCCCGGCGTCACGACCACGACGACGCTGGTGGCCTGGAGCAGCGGGTCGGTGAGGATGACGTGCGCGAGCGATTCCGACTCGCCGAGGTCCAGCGCGACGACCGCCAGCTCGTACGGCCGCCCGCTCGCTGCGGCGGCCCGCAGCAGCGTCAGCGCGGACGTGTCGTCCTTGGTCTCCTCGACGGCGAGCCCCGCCTCCGCCAGGGACCGCCCGGCCAGGGTGCGGTCCTGGGGGCGCGGGTCGACGACGAGCGCCCGCCGCCCCTCCAGCTCCTCGGGCTCGGGCTCCGACCAGGTGAGGACGTCCACCGGCAGAGTCGCCCAGAACCGGCTGCCCACGCCCTCCACGCTGTCCAGCCCGATCCGGCCGCCCATGAGCTCGATGAGCTGCCGGCTGATGGCCAGGCCCAGGCCGCTGCCGCCGGTCCTGCGGGTGATCGGGGAGTCGACCTGGCGGAAGACGCCGAAGACCCGGTCACGGTCGTCGGGGCCGACACCGATCCCGGTGTCGGCGACCGCGAAGCGCAGCACCGCCCGTTCGTCTCCCGGGCTGCCCTCGTCGAGGGTGACGTGCAGGTCGACGCCGCCCTGGACGGTGAATTTGAGCGCGTTGCCGACCAGGTTCGTGAGCACCTGGCGCAGGCGCGCGGGGTCGCCCGCCACCTGCCGCGGCACGCCCTCGTCGAGCCGGAGGGTGAGCCAGAGCCCCTGCTCGTAGGCGTGCGGGGCGAAGGGCGCGACCACCTCGTCGCAGAGCCGCGGCAGGTCGAACGGCACCGCCTCCACCTGCAGGTGGCCCGCCTCGATCCTGGACAGGTCGAGGAAGTCGTCGAGCAGGCGCAGCACGTTGCGGGCCGCGCCCTGGGCCGTGGCGGTGTAGTGGCGCTGTTCGTCGTCCAGCCGGGTACCCATGAGCAGGGAGTTCATGCCGAGCACGCCGTTGATCGGGGTGCGGATCTCGTGGCTGATCTTGGCCAGGAACTCGGACTTCGCGCTGGAGGCGTTGACCGCGTCGTCCCTGGCGGCGGCCAGCTCGGCCGCGTACCTGGCCAGCGTGGCCTGTGCCCGGCGGCGGCCGTGCTCGCTGCGGATCTGCAGGCCGAGCCCGATGAGGATGAGCAGCGCCAGCAGGGCCGCGACGGTGAGCACGTTGGATCTGAGCTGTTCGGCGGAGGCCAGCGCGGCGGCTGCCGGAACCTCGGCCGTGACCGTCCAGCCGATGGCGGGGATGGGTTCCGATGCCGAGAGCACGGTGCCGTCGATCCCGCGGAACGTGCCGTTCCAGGTGCGTCCGGCGAGCGCCGCGTCCACCCGCGGGTCCTCGCGCAGGGAGGTGAGGGCGTAGAGCTTCCTGCCGGGGTCGGCGACGAGCACGCCGGCCTGGTCGGTGATCAGCAGCCTGATGCCCTGCGCGTTGGCGGCCTGCTCGGCGAACTTCTGGATGGCGTCCAGGCTGTAGACGACGGTGAGGATGCCGAGCATGCGCTCGCCGTCGGCGCTGGGGATGGGCGCGGCCACGGCGACGGCTCTGGACACGCCGACCATCGTGGGGGTGTACGCCTGCGAGACGTGGGCGTGCCGCCGGTCGCGCACGGCGCGGTACCAGTCGGTGTTGCCGATGTCCTGGGGCAGGCCGCTCGGCGGCTCGGCGCCCAGCATGTCGCCGTCGGGCGTGATCAGGATGATGCCGCTGACACCGTCGCGCTGCCGTTCGAGCTGGTCGAGGTAGCCGCGCATGGACTTCGTGGTGACCTGCCCGACCGCCTCGCGCACCTGGGGGCGTTGCGCGAACGCGGTGACGAGTTGTTTGAGCGAGTCCATCTGCTGCTCCACCACGACCCGGCTCACCGAGGCGGTGGTCCTGACCCGGTCGGTGACCTCGTCCCGCACCGCCTGCTCCGACAGGGAGATGCTGGAGGAGGTGAGCAGCGCCAGGGGCAGCAGACCTAGTAACGTCCATAGGGCCGTGACCGCGAGCAGCCATCTCACCGGCGTCCGTCCCTTCCCGCTGTCGTTCGCGTACAGACTAGGAGGAAACGGGCGTGGGTGGCGGATCATGATGAGCAGAACAAGCAAAAGTCGATCTTTTGTGATAAAAGCCCCCTAAGCTGCTAGAACCCCCTATCGGCTGGACGAGGAGCGTGGCGATGCCTGAGGCCAGGGACATCACCGTTCTCATCGTGGACGACGATCCGGTCGTCACCGCGGCACTGCACGCGCAGGTGAACCGGGTCCTGGGGTTCAGGGTGGTGGGCATCGCCCACAGCGGGCACGCGGCGCTCGCCGCCGCCGCCCGCTTCGCGCCCCGGCTGGTCCTGCTCGACCTGCACCTGCCCGACCTGCCTGGCCTGGAGGTGGCGCACCGGCTGCGCCGGCCCGACCAGCCGCCCGCCGACGTCATCGTGATCTCCGGCCGCAAGGAGTCGGCGACGGTCCGCGCGGCCATCCAGCGGGGCGCCCTGTACTACCTGGTCAAGCCGACGCGAGCGGGCACGCTCGAACAGACGCTGCTGCGGTACGCGGCGACGGTCGCGCAGCTCGAGTCCGGCGGCCGCTTTGCCGAGCAGCAGGAGATCGACCGCATCTTCCGCTCGCTCCACCTCGACCAGGGAGCCCGGCCCAAGAGCATCTCCGCCGCCACCGAGCAGGCGGTGCTCGACGCGCTGGCCGGCGTCGACGAGGACGCCTCCGCACACGAGCTCGGCGAGCTGATCGGCGTCAGCCGGGCCACCGCCCGCCGCTACCTGGAGCACCTGGCCGAGCGCGGCCTGGTCGAGGGGCGGCCGAGATATGGCCCCACCGGGCGCCCGCAGCACCGGTACCGCGTAAGGTGACCGCGCTCAGGGGGCTGCTCGCCACGCTGTTATGCCTGCTGGCCGTGGGCTGCGGCGAGGCGAGCCCGTTCCCCGAGGGCTCCATCATGGACCGCATCAGGGATCGCGGCGTCCTCACCGTGGGCATCAAGTTCGACCAGCCGCTGTTCGGCTACAAGGACCCGGCCAGCGGGCGGATCACCGGCTTCGACGCGGAGATGGCCCGCCTGGTGGCCAAGGACCTCACCGGCAGCGAGCGCAACATCCGCTTCGTGGAGACCGTCTCACGCGAACGGGAGAACTTCCTCAAGCAGGAGGTCGTGGACCTCGTCATCGCGACGTACTCGATCACGTCGGCCCGCGCCGAGCAGGTCAGCTTCACCGACCCGTACTACTACGCCGGGCAGGACATGCTCGTCAGGTCTGGCGACTCCACCATCCGCGACGTGTCGGACCTCAACGGCAAACGGGTCTGCACGGCCAAGGGCTCCACGTCCGTCGAGCGGCTGCGCTCCCTCCTGCCCGGCGCCGACCTGGAGATCGTCGACGTCTACAGCGTGTGCGTGCCGGCGCTCATCTCCGGGCGCATCGACGCGGTCAGCACCGACGACACCATTTTGCACGGGCTGATGGCCCAGCATCCCGACACCCTGCGGCTCGTGGGCAAGCCGTTCGGGCGTGAGCCGTACGGGATGGGGGTGCGCAAGGAGGACACCGTCTTCCGCGACCACCTCAACGGGCTGATCGCGAGCTGGTTGCGTGACGGGCAGTGGGACCGCGCCTTCATGTCCACCATCGGCGTCTCCGGCGCCACCTCGGAATCGTCGAAACCCCGCTAATCGCTGAGCAGAACGCTCACAAGCCTTTTCGCAGAACACGCGGCTCCTACGGTTACGCCAACGCTGACCGACACGAGGAGCGTGACGCATGACCCAGGCGGACCTGATCGTCCTGGACCAGGTCAACAAGCGCTACGGCGAGCACCATGTGCTCAGGGACGTGAACCTGACCGTCCGGCAGGGCGAGGTCGTAGTGATCATCGGCCCGTCCGGAGCGGGCAAATCGACCCTGTGCCGCGCGATCAACCGGCTGGAGACCATCGACTCCGGCGCGATCAGCGTGGACGGGACCCCGCTGCCCGCCGAGGGGCGGCAGCTCGCCCGGCTCCGCGCCGAAGTGGGCATGGTCTTCCAGTCCTTCAACCTGTTCGCGCACAAGACCGTGCTGGACAACGTCGTCCTCGCGCAGGTCCACGTGCTCAGGCGGCCCAGGGACGAGGCCGTGCGCAAGGCCCGCGAACTGCTCGACCGGGTGGGCATCGGCAGCCAGGCGGCCAAGTTCCCCGCCCAGCTCTCCGGCGGGCAGCAGCAGCGGGTGGCCATCGCCAGGGCACTGGCCATGGACCCGAAGGTGATCCTCTTCGACGAGCCCACATCCGCGCTCGACCCCGAGATGGTCAACGAGGTGCTCGAGGTGATGACGGCACTGGCCCGCGAGGGCATGACCATGGTCGTCGTCACCCACGAGATGGGCTTCGCCAGGCGCGCGGCCGACCGCGTGGTGTTCATGGCCGACGGCGAGATCGTCGAGCAGGACACCCCTGACGGCTTCTTCGGCGCCCCGAGCAGCGAGCGCGCCCAGTCCTTCCTCGCCAAGATCCTCACCCACTAAGGAGTGTCATGTTCGGCAGGTCCCTCTATGCCGTTTTCGCCGTCGTCACGCTGGCCACCGCCTGCGGCGGCGGCCAGGAGAGCTACGCCTCCGTCGTGGACAAGGCCAAGAACGCCAAGAAGCTGGTCGTCGGCGTGAAGGCGGACCAGCCCGGGCTCGGGCTGCGCACCCCCAACGGCGACTTCTCCGGTTTCGACATCGAGGTCGCCAAGTACGTCGCCAAGCAGCTCGGGGTCGAGGAGAAGGACATCACCTGGAAGGAGACCGTCTCCGCCAACCGGGAGGCGTTCATCGAGCAGGGCCAGGTGGACATGGTGGTGGCCACGTATTCCATCACCGACGCCAGGAAGCAGAAGGTCTCCTTCGCCGGGCCGTACTTCGTGGCCGGGCAGGACCTGCTGGTACGGGCCGCCGACGCGGCACTGAACGGGCCCGAGGCGCTCAACGGCAAGAAACTCTGCTCCGTCGCCGGCTCCACCCCGGCGCAGAAGGTCAAGACGGAGTACGCCAAGGAGGTGCAGCTGCAGGAGGAGCGGACGTACTCGGCGTGCGTTGACCGCGTTCTCGGCGGCCAACTCGACGCCATCACCACCGACGACGTCATCCTCGCCGGCTACGCCGCCCAGCACGCCGGCAAGCTGAAGGTGGTCGGCAAGCCGTTCAGCACCGAGAAGTACGGCATCGGGCTGAAGAAGGACGACACGGCGGGGCGCAAGGCGGTCAACGACGCGCTGGAGAAGATGTTCTCCGACGGAAGCTGGACGAAGGCGCTGCAGGCCAGCGTCGGCTCCTCGGGCTTCACCCTGCCGGAGACCCCGAAGCTGGAGCGGTACTGATCCCATGGACGCGTTGCTGATCGAGAGCGACACCGTCTTCGCCGCGTTCTGGATGACGGTACGGCTGACGGCCGTCAGCGCGCTCGGCTCGCTCGTGCTGGGCGTGCTGCTGACGGCCATGCGGGTGGCGCCGCTGGCCTCCCTGCGCGGCGCCGCCGGCGTGTACGTGTCCGTGGCCAGGAACACCCCGCTCACCCTGGTGCTGCTCTTCACCGGGCTCGGCGTCGGCGCGAACCTCGGGGTGGAGCTGTCCGACGACATCGCGACCAACAACTTCTGGCTCGCCGTCATCGGGCTGACCGCCTACACCTCGGCCTTCGTCTGCGAGGCGCTGCGCTCGGGCCTCAACACGGTGCCGGTCGGCCAGGCCGAGGCCGCCAGGTCGCTGGGGCTCGGCTTCGTCAAGACGCTCGCGCTCATCACGCTGCCGCAGGCGTTCCGCTCCGTGGTGGCGCCGCTGGGCAGCATCATGATCGCGCTGACCAAGAACACGACGATCGCGCTGGTGGTGGGCGTGAGCGAGGCGTCCGTTCGCATGCGCGAGATGATCGAGACGTACGGGGACCAGGTGATCGAGATCTTCTTCGGCTTCGCCGCCGGATTCGTGCTGCTGTGCCTGCCCATGGGGCTGGCGTTCGGCTGGCTGTCGCGGCGGATGGCGGTGGCGCGATGACGTACGCGAACCTCTACGAGCCCCCCGGGCCGCGCGGGATCCGGCGCAACCGGGCGCTGGCCGCGGGCGTGGCGCTCGTGCTGCTGGCGGTGGCGTACTTCGTCTTCGTGCGCTTCGACGAGAAGGACCAGTGGGCGGCCGACAAGTGGACGCCGCTGCTGCGCGGCGACGTGTGGGCCACGTTCATCCTGCCCGGCCTGGCCGGGACGCTGACCGCGGCCGTGACCGGGGTGGTGCTGGCCGGGCTGTTCGGGATCGTGTTCGCCACCGCGAGGATGTCCGACCACCGCTGGATCCGGATGCCGGCGGCCGCCGTGGTGGAGTTCTTCAGGTCCGTCCCGCTGCTGCTGCTCATCTTCTTCGCCTTCTTCGGGTCGTTCGCCCTGCTCGGCACGAACATCTCCGCCTTCAGCGCCGTCGTCTTCGGGCTCACCCTCTACAACGGGTCGGTGATCGCGGAGATCATCCGGGCCGGGGTGCAGAGCCTGCCCCGGGGCCAGCGGGAGGCGGCGTACGCGATGGGCATGCGCAAGGGGCAGGTGATGCGGCTCGTGTTGCTGCCGCAGGCGCTGAAGGCCATGATGCCGGCCCTGGTCAGCCAGTTCGTGGTGCTGCTGAAGGACTCGGCGCTCGGGCTGATCGTCGGCTATGACGAGCTGGTGGACCGCGGGCTGAACGGGATCGCGGCCAACTTCTCCAACGTCATCCCGGCGGCGATCCTCATCGCGGCCATCTTCATCCTCATCAACCTCAGCCTGGACCGGCTCGCCCACCGGCTGAGCGCCGGCCGCCGTCGTGTGACCGCCCCGAACCCCGCGTGAATGTCGCCTCGCCGCCCGGACCGCGCCCGCAGGGTCCTGGCGGGATGTCGTACAAATGAGGGCATGCCGACACCCACAGGGCACTTCAGGACCGGACCGTTCGCCGGGCGCACCGTGGCCGCGCTCGGGCAGGACCTGCGCGCGGGGCGCGCCACCGCGACCGAGCTGGCCGGGCAGGCGCTCGACGCCGTGGCCGGCCTCGACGCCGCGCTCAACGCCTTCGTCACCGTCGACGCCGGCGGGGCGCTGGCCGCGGCCCGGCGGGCCGACGACGAGCTCGCCGGGGGGACCGACCGGGGCCCGCTGCACGGCATCCCGGTCGGCGTGAAGGACCTCATCATGGTCGCCGGCCTGCCCGCGACCATGGGGTCACGGCACTTCGCCGGGCATGTCCCCGACCGTGACGCGGCCTGTGTGACACTGCTGCGCGAGGCCGGCGCCGTCATCGTCGGCAAGACCACGACCCACGAGTTCGCCTACGGTCCCACGGGCGACCGCTCGGCCACCGGGCCCTCGCGCAACCCCTGGGATCCCGCGCGCATGTCGGGTGGCTCCAGTGGCGGCAGCGCGGCCGCGGTGGCGGCCGGCATGGTGCCGCTGGCGCTCGGCACCGACACCGGTGGTTCCGTCCGCATCCCGTCAGCGTTGTGCGGGATCGCCGGGTTCAAGCCCGCGTACGACGCCATTCCCGCCGACGGCGTCTTCCCCCTGTCGCGCACGTTCGACCACGTCGGCGTGCTCGCCGGGGACGCCCGCGACTGCCTGCTCGCCTACCGCTGCCTGGCCGCGCGGGACGCCGGTGAGCCGCCGGGCACTCCTGTCCCGCGGCACGTCCAGGGGCCCGTCCTCCCGTCCGGACGGGAGGACGGCGGGCAGGCACGGGTGGCGTGGCTCGACCCGGGCGGGCTGTTCGCAGGAGACGCGCGGGTCGTACGGGCGGCGCGGGCGGCGTCGGGGACGGAGGAGGAGGTCAAGCTCGCCGCGGACCTCGGCCGGGAGCTGCGGGACACGTACACGGTGATCCAGAGTTGCGAGGCGGTCGCCGAGCACGCCGAGAGGCTCGCCGGAGCGCCCGACCTGTTCGACCCCGAGCTGCGCGACCGCCTGCGGGCCGCCGCCGAGGTGCCCGGCTGGCGGTACGTACGCGCCATGGCCGCCCGCGAGCGGCTCGCCAGGGCCGCCGGAGAGTTGTTCGGCCGCCACGACGTGCTCGCGCTTCCGGCCGTGCCGATCACCGCGCCGCTGATCGACCAGCGCGAGACCGAGCTGGACGGTGAGAGGATCGCCGTCAGGGCCGCCCTGCTGGCGTACACCAGCCCGTGGAACGTGCTCGGCCTGCCCGCGCTGACCGTGCCTGCCGGCACGGTGGACGGCCTGCCGGTCGGGCTCCAGCTCGTCGGCCGTCCTGGGCGCGAGGCGCTGTTGTTCGAGGTGGCCGCCCGCCTCCCGCTCCCCTGATCGCGCGGGCGCACCGGGATCACGGCCCGTGGCGGCGCCCCCGGTCCGCGCGGGTGAGACCGTCCATCAGCAGGTCGAGCAGCCGTTCGGCCTGGGGCCGCTGCTGGGCGGACCCGGTCACGAGGGTGGCGCCCGCCAAAGCCATGAGGATGTCGGCCGACGGCACGTCGTCCCGGATCACCCCCTGGTCGATCCCGGCGCGCCGGAACTCGTCGACCGCGCCGGTCAGTTGCTCACGCGTCAGCGAGCTCAGCTGCCGGTCACTCCGCAGGAGGGTCCTGAGGGTCTCGGCCATGCCGTGCTTGGTGGCGAGATAGTCCAGCACCTCGGACATCCACGCCCGCAGGGCCCGGTCGGCGGGCAGCCCGCCGAGGAGGTCCTGGGCCCGGGAGGCGAGCCGGGCGGTCTCGTAGCGGTAGGTGGCATCGACGAGCTGCTCGCGGGTCGGGAAGCGCCGGTAGAGGGTGGCGATGCCGACGCCAGCGTCCTTGGCGATCTGTTTCAGGGTCGCGCCGGCGCCGTCCCGTGCGAAGGCCGCGGCCGCCGCGGCGAGCAGCTTGTCCTCGTTGGCCCGTGCGTCGGCTCGGATCGGCCGCCCGGACGGTTCAGGCATACGTCTTCTCCCGGCTTGCTATATGGAGTCGGCTCCGCTTAGCATGGCGGCCAAGCGGACCCGGCTCCGGTTATTGCCGGACCGTAGCAGAGGCCTGCCCGCCGTTCCACACCACCCCCTCTCCCTCACGGAAAGGCCGTCCACGGTCATGCGATACCGCCCGCTCGGCAGCACGGGAGTCCACGTCAGTTCGCTGTGCCTCGGCGCGATGATGTTCGGCGAGTGGGGAAACCCCGACCATGCCGCATCGATCGGCATCATCCGCACGGCGCTCGACGCCGGCGTCAACATCATCGACACGGCCGACGTCTATTCCGGCGGCGAGTCCGAGGTCATCGTCGGGAAGGCGATCGCCGGACGCCGCGACGACGTCATCGTGGCGACCAAGATGTCGAGCCCCATGGGTCCGGGCCCCAACGAGCGCGGCACCTCCCGGCGCTGGATCGTCCGGGCCTGCGAGGAGAGCCTGCGCCGCCTCGGCACCGACCACATCGACCTCTACCAGGTGCACCGGCCCGACCCCGCCACCGACCTCGACGAGACGCTCGGCGCGCTGTCGGATCTCGTCCGCGCCGGCAAGATCCGCTACGCGGGGTCCTCGACGTTCGCCCCGTCGGCCATCGTGCAGGCGCAGTGGGTCGCCGAACGCCGGCAGCGCGAACGCTTCGTCTGCGAGCAGCCGCCCTACTCCCTGCTGTCCAGGGGCGTCGAGGCCGATGTGCTGCCCACCTGCGAGGCGTACCGGATGGGGGTGCTGGCCTGGAGCCCCCTCGCCGGCGGCTGGCTGTCCGGCCGCTGGCGCCGCGACGCACCCGGCCTGTCCAGCCACCGAACGCGGACGATGCCCTTCCCCCAGACGCTCTCCCACTACGACCTGACCGTGCCGGGCAACCAGGCCAAGCTCGACGCCGCCACCGAACTCGCCCGCGTCGCCGACGAAGCGGGCCTGACACTGATCGAGCTGGCGCTGGCGTTCGTCGCCACGCACCCCGCGGTGACCGCCACGATCATCGGCCCACGCACCGACGAGCACCTGCACTCCCAGCTGGGCGCCGCGGACATCGTGCTGGAACCCGCCGTGCTGGACCGCATCGACCGCATCGTGGCGCCCGGCACCGACCTCAACCCCGACGACGCCGGCTACCAGGCGGCCGTCCTGTCCGACCCGGCACGCCGCCGCCGGACGGCGGTCACCGCGCGGGCGGGCGAAGCGTGAGCGCGCCGTCTTCCGTGTCGGGCTCGGCCACCGTGCCCAGCGCGACGGGCGCCGGCCCTCCATCCTGGTCCGCCAGGGGATCAGCCGGCTCCGCGACGCGGCGCCCGTCAGCGGACCTTGCGGAAGAACGCCCGGACGTCGTCTACCAGCAGGTCGGGGGCCTCCATGGCGGCGAAGTGACCGCCCCGGCCGAACTCCGACCAGTGGATCACATTGTGCTCGCGCTCGGCGACACGCCGGATCCCGCCGTCTCCGGGGAAGACCGCGACCCCGTGCGGGACCTCCGAGCGCTCGGCCGGCACGCCCCACTGGGCAGAGCCCTCCTTGTAGAGCCGGGCGGACGAGGCGGCGGTGCGGGTCAGCCAGTAGATCGTCACGTCGGTGAGCAGCTGGTCAAGGTCCACCGCGTCCTCGGGCATGTCGTGCGCGGGGTCGGTCCACTCCTTGAACTTCTCCACGATCCAGGCCAGCTGGGCGGCGGGCGAATCGTGCAGGCCGAAGGCGACGGTCTGCGGCCGGGTGGCCTGGATGATCGCGTAACCGGAGCGGTCGTCGTCGGTGTAGCTCTGCATGCGGGCCTGCTCGGTCTCGGTGAGGCCCTCCATCTCGGACGGCTCGAAGGACGGGAAGCCCAGCGCGCCGTTGACATGCACGCCGACCACCCGGTCGGGAGCGACGCGGCCGAGCTCCGGGGAGATGACCGAGCCGCTGTCGCCGCCCTGGGCGCCGTAGCGCTGGTAGCCGAGGCGGCTCATCAGCTCCGCCCAGGCGCGTGCGACCCGGCGCAGGTCCCAGCCGGTCTCGCGGGTGGGCCCGGAGAAACCGAAGCCGGGGATGGACGGGACGACGACGTGGAAGGCATCGGTGGGCTCGCCGCCGTGGGCGCGGGGGTCGCTGAGCGGGCCGATGACCTTCGTGAACTCGACGATCGAGCCGGGCCAACCGTGGGTGAGGACCAGCGGCAGCGCGTCCGGCTCCGGGGAGCGCACGTGCAGGAAGTGAATGTTCTGGTTGTCGATCTCGGTGGTGAACTGCGGGTGTTCGTTGAGCGCCGCCTCGTGCTTTCGCCAGTCGTATCCGCTGCGCCAGTATTCGGCCAGCCGCCGCACGTACGAGACCGGGATTCCGTACGACCAGCCGACACCGTCCAGCTCGTCGGGCCAGCGGGTGCGCGCCAGCCGGTCATGCAGGTCGTCGAGCGCCGACTGCGGGACGTCGATGCGGAACGGGCTGATCTCCGTGGTGAACGTCATGGGGAACATGCTAGAAACGGGCTAGGACAGTATCGGTCCTAGGAATGGGGCAGTCTGGAGCACATGGTGGCAACATCGGCCCGGTTGCTCAGGCTTCTCTCGCTCCTGCAAACGCATGGGGAGTGGTCGGGCGCGGAACTGGCAGAGCGGCTCGGCGTGACCGCGCGGACCGTCCGCCGCGACGTCGGGCGGTTACGCGGACTCGGCTATCCGGTGCACGCCACCGCGGGCACGCCCGGCTACCGCCTTGGCGCAGGCGCTGACCTGCCACCTCTCCTGTTGGACAACGACGAGGCGGTGGCGGTCGCGGTGGGGCTGCGGACCGCGGCCGGCGGCTCGGTGTCGGGGATCGAGGAGACCTCCGTGCGGGCGCTGGCCAAGCTCGAGCGGGTGCTGCCGTCCCGGCTCCGGCATCGCGTGCACGCGCTGCAGTCGATGACCGTGCCGATGGGACGGGCGGGTTCGGCGGTGGACGCGGCATCCCTGACCGCGATCGCCGCCGCCTGCCGCGACCACGAAACCCTGCGGTTCGACTACCGGACGCGTGAGGGGCAGGCGAGCGCCCGCGCCACCGAGCCCTACCGGCTCGTCCATTCGGGGCGGCACTGGTACCTGCTCGGCTGGGACACCAGCCGCGTCGGCTGGCGTACCTACCGGGTCGACCGCCTAAGCCTGCGGACGCCGAACGGACCCCGGTTCGTCCCCCGGGACCCGCCCGAGCCCGATGTGGTGGCCTACATGTCCCGGTCGATCTCCAGCGCGCCATATCGCTACCAGGGGCGTTTCACGATGCACGCTCCGGCGGAGGTCGTCGCCGCGCACATGCCGCCCACGACGGGGACGATCGAGCCTGTCGACGCACGGACCTGCACGTTGTCCAGCGGCGCGAACGACCTCGACGAACTCGCCGTCTGGGTCGCTCTGATGGACATCGACTTCGAGGTCCACGAGCCGCCCGAGCTCATCGACCGCATCCGCGCCCTCTCCACCCGCCTCGCCACCGCTGTCCTACGTCACCCACCATGACAGCGGCCCGCTCGGCCGGCCGGGGACGTGCTCGTCTAGAGGTTGAAGCCGCCCGAGATCTCGATGTTCTGGGCGGTGACCCAGCGGCTCTCGTCGGAGACCAGTGTGGCGATCACCGCACCGATGTCGTCGGGTTCGCCGACCCTGCCGAGCGCGGTCCTCGCCGCGAGGCCCTCGACGACCTCGGGGAAGCGGGTGAAGGCGTCGCCGCCGAGCCGGGTGCGGGTCGGACCGGGCGAGACGGCGTTGACGCGGATGCCTCTCGTACTGAACTCCTTGGCCATGTACCGGGTCAGCACGACAAGCCCACCCTTCATCGACGCGTAGGCCGAGTAACCGGGCTCAAGGCCCGCCGTCGCCACCGAACTGCTGCTCGTGTTGACGATGGCCCCGCCGTCCGCCATCAGGGGCAGCAGCCGCTGCGTGAGGAAGTACGGCCCCTTGAGCAGGACCCGCATGAGCCTGTCGAACGTCTCCTCGCTCGTGTCCTCGATCAGCGACGCCTCGGCGTAACCCGCGTTGTTCACCAGGTAGTCGAAGGTGTCGCGCTGCCAGGTGTCGCGCAGCACGTCGGCCACCGCATCCCGGAAGGCGGCGAAGCCGGCGACATCGCCGAGGCCCAGCGGCAGCGCGACGGCCCTGCCGCCGTCCTTCTCGATGGCGGCGGCCGTGTCCAGCCCTGCTCGCTCGTTGGCGCCGTAGGTCAGGATGACTCCGGTTCCGCGCTCGGCGATCTCGATGGCGGCGCTCTGTCCGATGCCGGAGCTGGCGCCCGTGACGACGGCGACCTTCATGGTGTGTTCCTCCTGCGTGCGTGTCCGCGTATGAGCAAGGCGCGCTCTACGCCGGGGTCCGGGAACAGGACTCGGGCAGGCCGGCCGGTACGCGTACGGCGGGTTATGACGCCGAGACCTGCGATGGTGGAATGAGGTGATTCCATTCAACCGGCGCGACCTGCGGAGACGTTAGAACGATCCTCGCCCGTACGTGCACATTCCTCTCGCGCGGGGGAACCGAGGCCCGGGATCGTGCTGCAATGGCCGCATGCGGCTCGAAGAACTCCGTGATCTGCTGGCCCGCCATGCCCGGCCCGACTGGGCCACCGAGATCGACGGTGTCCTCGTCTCGAAGATCGACCGTTCGGGCCCGCCGACGCTCTCGATGTCCGGCACGGTGCTGGCCGTCATCGCCCAGGGCGCCAAGCGCCTCGCGCTGGGCGACCGGATCTACGAGTACGGCGCCGGCCAGTACCTGGTAGCGTCGGTCGACCTGCCGGTCACCGGGCAGTTCCTGCAGGCGGACCCCGAGCGGCCGGCGCTGGGCTTCGGGCTCACCCTGGAACCGTCCGCCGTCGCCGAGTTGCTCCTGGCGGCCGGACCTGGAGACCTTCCCCCCTCCAGTGGCGGCACGTCGTCGGGGATCGCCGTCAGCGACGCTCCGGCCGAGTTGCTCGACGCGGTGGTGCGGCTGCTGCGCCTGCTCGACGAGCGCCGCGACCGGGCCGTGCTGGCCCCGCTCATCAAACGCGAGATCCTGTGGCGCGTGATCAGCGGCGAGCAGGGGGCGACGGTACGCCAGCTCGGCCTCACCGACAGCAGTCTCAGCCACGTCTCCCGGGCGGTGCGCTGGATCCGCGAGCACTACGCGCAACCCTTCAGGGTTGAGGACGTCGCGAGGCTGTCCGGCATGAGCGTCTCCGCCTTCTACCGCAACTTCCATGCGGTGACCGCGATGAGCCCCATCCAGTTCCAGAAGCAGATCCGGCTGCAGGAGGCCCGGCTGCTGCTCGCCACCCACCCGAACGACGTCATGGGAGTCTGCCACCGGGTCGGCTACGGCAACCCGTCGCAGTTCAGCCGCGAATACCGCCGCCAGTTCGGCATGCCGCCCAGCCAGGACGCCGCCCGACTGCGTCACACGGCGCGTACCCCTGCGGCTGTCCTCCCCTGAGCCGTCCCCATCGCGTCACCGGCATCCGCGCCCTCAGGCCGCCGGTGAGAACCGCCCGCTGGAGGCTCGTTCATGAGGCGCTGTCAGCCGGCTTCCAGAACGAAGAACAGGAAGCACGCGAACCTCGTGCCGGTGATCTCGCGCAACTCCTCGGGAAACAGTTCGCGGGCTTCCGGCACGAACGGCGGTTCGCTGATGACGCTGATGCCGAAGCCCGCCGCGGTGAAGGCCTCGGTCATCGCGTGCAGCGGCCGGTCCCAGAACCTCATCTGGACGGTCTGCCCACCCTTGGTCCATTCGTCGGTCCGGGTACGGGTCTCGAAATACCTGGGCTTTTCCCCGGCCATCTGCTGAAAGAGAACGACGCTGAAAGGATGGTCGACCGAGACGAGGAGCCGGCCGCCAGGCTTCAGCACGCGTCGCAGCTCGGCCAGTGTCGGTCCCCAGTCCTCCAGGTAGTGCAGCACCAGGGACGCGATGACATCGTCGAACGCGTCGTCGGGGAAGGGCAGCGGGCCGGCCAGGTCGGCGACCCGCAGGTCCGCGTCGCCACCCAGCCGCCGCCGGGCCTGCTCCAGCATCCCGGCGCTCGCGTCGATGCCGGTGACGAGGGCGCCTCGATCACGCAGCTCGGCGAACAGCGGGCCCGAGCCGCAACCGACGTCGAGGATGCGCCGGCCGTTCACATCTCCGGCGAGCTGCAGCATCGCGGGCCGCTCGTAGTACGCGTTCAGAAGACTGGTCTCGTTCTCGGCCGTGTATCCCTCGGCCATCCTGTCGTAGTCGTTGTATCGGGGCGGATGTGCAGTCTCAACGTGATCTTCGGGCATGGTGGGCATGCGGGCCATTGTGGCCCAGTGGTTTCGACGGCACAGCCATATGGCCCGTTTGCCGTGACCGAGCGCGGCGTTGCTCGTCCTGCAGGGGCCGGCCGGACACCGAGTCGACCCTGGCGCGGTGGATGCCTGAGCTGCCCGCGTGGGCGGCCTCCGTGCGCGTGCGCCACCTGATGCACCACACGAGTGGCCTGCCCGACGTCGCGCTCGACACCGACCAGGACCGCACGGCCCGCCTGGCCAACGCCCTGATCGAAGAACTCACCGCCGAAAGACGGCTCTGCTGGTGGTCGCCCATGGATGCGCCGATGAGCCCTCACTGGCGGAGAGACATCAAGATGATCTCCGGCCCTTCCGCGATCCCACCCGTCCCGAGGCCGCCCTGAGCGACCTGGCGAAGCTCAGCTCGGCTCTATCCGCTCCCAGGGGTCGTGACGGACCGTCGATTGCGTCATCGAAGGTGGCAGTAGCCAGCCGAAGATCGACTGCCGGGAGAACATCTCAGCCCTTGAAGGAGGCGCGCGAGGGCCTGATGTCCCGGCGGATCAGGGGCTGATGAGGCGGACGGGTGTCACCTGCCGGTGGTGGGCGACGATGTCCATCCAGTCGGCGAGCGAACCGCCGGATAGGTGGTGGGCGGCGTCGTTGCCCGGGTCGTAGACGGGGCCGATCAGCCGGGTTCTGGCCGGAGTGTCGAGCCAGGCGCGAACCGGGGCCGGGCTCTGCGCGTGCAGGTCCAGGAAGAAGGAATCCAGGCCGGCATCGCCCAGAGGTGCCTCGGCGAAGTCGGGCGGCGGGGCGGGGACATGGTAGGGCAGCGACCCGTGGTGGAAGGTCAGTCCGATGCACAGGTAACCGCTGCCGAAGCGTTCGCGTAGGTAGCTGCCCGCGTTGCGGTGCGTGAGCGATGGAGAGACCGTCCGGGTGGCGCCGTTGACCATGTGTGCGAGGCCGCCCCAGTAGACGATCTTGTCTCCGGTGTGTTCGTGCCACCGGATTGTGTCCTCGGCCAGGCGTTGTTCGATGGCGTCGCCGACCATCTCCGGCAGATTGCCGAGTTGTAGGGGGGCTCGGCCGGAAACGCCGGCGAAGCGGACCGGGTCGTCCGGGTGCCGTTCGTTGTGGCCGCGCATCCATCGGATGACCTCGACAATCTCCTCGGTCTGCCAGAAGGACCGGGCGTCGGCCAGGAGCGCCTGCGGGTGGCCCCGGCCGGTGCGGACGTACTCGTCGAGGTTCAGGCGTGCGGCGCTGTCGCCTTCCAGGGCGATCGAGCGGAACCCCATCTCCTCGACCAGGAATCTCAGCATGCGATGGGCGATGGCCGACAGTTCGTGGGCCTGGCGGGCCGATGAGGCGAGGGCGACGACCGTGGCATCACGCGTCAGGTCGCGCAGGGCGGCCAGATCGGCCGGCGGGTCGTGGGGGGCAAGGGTGGTGAGAGGATGGGCATGCTGCCTGATCCACTGACGTACTGTCTCCGTCATTGCTTTCTCCGTTGGGTTTTGCTCTTCGCAGGCTGGTGGGCAGGCTGCGTTTCGTGCGTGAGGGTCAGGCGGCGTAAGGGCGGGTGGTCCTGCCAGCACGCAATGTCCGGGCCCACCAGGTGAGCCGGTCAAGCATGATGGTGGCTGCGCGCGTGCAGCCCTCCGGGTTGGCCGGGTCGCCCTTGTCATCGAACTGGCCGGCGCCGTGAAAGCTGACGGTGTCCCGGATTCCCACCGCGTGTAGTTCGGCGAAGACCAGACGCAGGTGTTCCACCGCCCGCAGTCCGCCGGAGAGGCCACCGTAGGAGACGAAGCCAACTGGTTTGGCCTGCCACTGCTGGTGATGCCAATCGATGACGTTCTTCAGCGAAGCGGGGAAGCTGTGGTTGTACTCCGGCGTCACGACGACGAACACGTCGGCGGCGTCCAACCGCGGTGTCAGGCTCTCAAGAGCCTGTGTCGCCTCAGGGGACGGCGCCGACCCGAAAGCCGGCAGCGCCATGGGGAGCGGGACCTCCGCCAGGTCGACGACATCGACGTCGAACTCGCCGTGTCGGCGGGCCTGGCGAGCGAACCAGTTCGCGACAGTCGGGCCGGATCGGCCCGACCGGATGCTGCCGACGATGACAACGAGCCTGATCGGCTTCTCGGACATGACAGGGCTCCTCGGGGTTGCTGGAGAGTGCGGCGCTCGTCGCGCCGTGTGAACAGGCTCGTGGTTAAACAAAGGTTTAAGTCAAGCTAGGGTGAGCGATATGTCGGTTTCAGGCGAGGTTGCCCAGGAGTTGACCATCGGGGAGTTGTCCGGGCGTAGCGGCGTCTCTGCCTCTGCGCTGCGCTTCTACGAGCGCCAGGGACTCATTGCCAGCCATCGCACCGACGGGAACCAGCGCCGCTATCATCGCAGCACTCTGCGCCGGGTGGCGTTCATCCGCGCCTCGCAGAGCGTTGGCATGCCGCTGTCGGTGATCGGAGAGGTGCTGGGCTTCCTGCCGGAGGGGGAGCCCGCCACCCGGGAGTTCTGGATGAAGGCGTCGGTGTGCTGGAGCAGGGAGGTCAACGCTCGCATCGAGAAGATGGAGCGGATGCGCGACCGGTTCACCGACTGTATCGGCTGCGGGTGTCTGTCCTTCGAGCAGTGCGCGCTGGTCAACCCCGCGGACACGCTCGCGGAACACGGTCCGGGCCCCCACCGCCTGCTGGAACCCTGAGTGGTGGTTGACTTCCTGGCGTCACTGTCCGGCCGACCTGGGCACTGTCAGTTCGACGGGTGTCGAAACATCGGCGCTTGCGTCATCGACGTTGACAGTATTCGGCCGAAGATCGTTAATCTCAGCCTCGCGGAGCAACGTGCCGACCCTCAGGTGCCCCAGACTGGGCATGCCCTAGCATCTCGACGTCAATGGCTGGCTGGCGACCTTAGGACTATCAGGAAGGTTCGAGGTGATCGGCGAGGCGGCGGAGGGTGACCGCGAACCGGCCTCGGAGGCGCGGAAGAACACGCTGGCGCGAGCGCGGCGGGATCATGCGTAATCCTGCGGCCTCGGCTCGCTGTTCAGCGAGGTAGGCGCGGCCCCACTCCTCATGCATGTAACACACGGAAGGCTCCTCAGGGTTCTTCGGGGAACGCGTGGTAGAAGACGAAGATCGGGCGAGTGTCCGGCGGAGCCGCGCTCGATTCGACGCGCGACTTGGTCAGCTCGCGCCACGGCTTCAACACGGCATTGAGCTGGTCGGCGAGCTGCGCGAGCTCATCCTTGGTGAGCCGTAGGTGGTGGCTGCCTCCGAAGGCCGCGTTCTGCCAGCCTTCGGGAAGCGTCACGCGAGTGCGTTCGAAGTCGCGCAGCCGCTCGAACTGGTCGATCACCCACTGTGAAGTCCACGCCTGCAACGCGGCTCTGGCTTCTGGGTCTTCGAAGTCCCTCACCGCCAAGGCCCACCCGTTCAAATCTGCCCGCACCCAGCGTTCCCGGCTGTCCCGGGCGAGCTCCGGCACGTCCTCGATCAACCCATGTTTCTGCAATTGCCGCAGGTGATAGCTCACCTGACCGGGATCGGCATCCATCCGCCTGGCGAGCTCACTCACCGTGACCGGGCCAATCCGGAACAGGAGGCTGAAGAGCTTCATCCGAAAGCGGCTGGCCATGACCTTGAGTACGTCCACGTCATCGATCTGTCGCATGGTCACGACGGTAAGACCAGCAGGTGAGAAGGCTCAAGAGGTCTACTGGATCTTGAAACCGCGCGGTGGTGGCGTGCGGAGCTGAAGATCAACTCTTATGCCCGTACTCGCTTCAGGGATGCCCGGACGGCTGCGGTGGTTTGCCAAGGGCGAATGCCTTCGCCGGCCAAGAGCAGCGCGGCCTCGGGCAGGTCCAGGTCCTCGACGGTCTTGGGCGGGTGCAGGTGGTGGGGCTGGCCTGGTTCCCAGAGCTGGAGTGGTTTGAGCGGGCCGACGTCAAGCTCGTTGATGTGGAGGTGCCCGAGCATGCGGTCGGTCAGAGCGACGTCGTCGCGCTGTTCACAGAATTCGTGCCAAAGGTGCCGGCCCAGGGGTCGTAACGGCGTTGGTGCATGAAGTAGCGCAACCCGTCCAGGAGCGTGCCGCCCAGGCAGATCTCATCAACGATGAGCATTCCGGCGGCGGTCAGCAGAGGTCCTGGCTGGTAGAAGGTCAGCTCGCGGCAGCGCTCGCGGGCGGAGTGTCCCGCCGCGTCGCAGAAGTACGAGCCCGACCTCAAACTCGGCACGTTGGTGTCCCGGCTCCTGCCGTTCGTGCCCGCGTTCGGCCTGGTGTGGGCCGGCGTGCTGGCCATCTTCTACTTCGCCGGCCTGCCGGTGGGCCCGGGCGCACCGATCCACCTCCCCTGATCGGCCACCCGCCGCCGGGCGTGCGGCCTCACATCCGGGCTTTCAGCACGTCGACCTCGCAGCCGGGTGCGGCAGGGTCGAAGCCGTGCTCGAACAGCCAGCGGATCGCCAGCAGGCTTCGCAACGACCACCACGCGCGGATCACGTCGACGTCGACGGGGGCGCCGTAGCCGGCGATGACGTCGCCCAGGCGCTCCTCGTGCCCGAGGGTCAGGACGGCGAGGTCGTACAGGGCGTCCCCCGGGGCCGCCTCGGTCCAGTCGATCACGCCGGTGATCTCGTCACCGTCGACGAACACGTGGGAGATCTGCAGGTCACCGTGCGCGAACACCGGGGTCCGCGGCCGGAGCGCGGCCTCGGCGATCTCACGGTTGCGCGTGACCAGGTCGGCGGGAAGGACACCGTTCGTGACGAGCAACTCGCATTCGCCGTCGAGGCGCGAGGCGATCTCGTCGAGGCTCCGGCCGGGCCACGGCGGCAGTGGCGCGTCGTGCAACGTCCGTGCGGCGGCGCCCGCCGCACGCCACGCCGCACGAGACGCGGTCGACGGCTCGCCGAGACGGCCGAGCGCCGTCCCCCGGAGCGCGGCGAGCGCGAGCACGGGCGGCCTGCGCCACAGGACATCCGGAGTCGGGATCGGCGCCCTGGCCATCGCCTCGACCTCGACGTCGCTACGCCGCTGATCGGAGTCGATCTTCAAGAACACGTCGCCGACGCGCAGGGTCGCGCACTGGCGATGGGCGACGATGACCTCGACCTCATCCATGCCGGTCATTCTCACGGAATCATCACCACGTCGCCACGGGTTGATTCGCGCTACCGGGCTTCCGCACTGCTGAGGGGAGAGGTCAGAGCCGCAAGCCGATCCGCCCGGCCACGAGCTCGGCACGAACCAGTTCGAGAAGCCGGCCCATCCAGTTGCGCCCGGCAGAGTCGCGGATGTCCCAGAACTGCGAACTGGCGGAGCCGTAATGGAGACGCCCGTCACCCGTGGCCAGGAGCACCTCGCCCAGGTCCGGATGCTGGACGAACTTCGCGCGCAGCAGATCGGCCATGACCGCGAGACGCACGTCCGCCCAACGCGGCCGCCGCTCGGCCGCGACCGCGATGTCACGCGCCGCCTGGGCGCTCGGTGCTGTACGGATGCGCTCACGCAGAGATTCGTCGTCGGTGGACAGGGCCCAGTAGGCATGCTCCACCGTTGGAAAGAAAGCCCCGGCAACCTGGATCACGGCCGGGAACTCGTTCCGCAGCCCGTGCGAGCGCGGATACGTGGGACGGCCGTAGTTGAGGTGCACGGTCGGCGATCGCGCCTCGGCGGGCCCGTCGGCTTCCCGCTGCGCCTCTGCGGCCGGATGCGGCGGCCGCCAGTCCGCGAAGTACCGGAACGCCCCGCGCCGGCCTTCCTCGGTGACGACGCCGTCCTCGTCCAACGCCTCGCTGCCGTCCTCGAACTCGAAGAACACGTAATCGTCCCAGGTCTCGCCCGCTTCCGAGATGAGCAGGCGCAGCGGGATGTCGCGGGCGTCCATGTCGCCGAGCGCGTAGATCCGGTGATGCGCCGGGATCGCCAGGTAGGCATCGCGCAGCGCGATCCGGTCGCTCTCCGAGCGCGAGTCGACGTAGCGCAGCGCCGCCGTGACGCACCGGTCCGTGGAATCCGGACGCCCGTTCAGACGGTCGATCGCATCGACGACCTCCCCGAGCAGTTCCTCGGCCGTGGTCCAGGTGACGACCTCGCCGAACCGCCAGCGTGCCAGCTCATGCGCGCTCGCCCAGGCGCCCTCCTCGAGAGTCGTCGCCACCCAACCGGCATCGAGCTTCGCGCGGAGCCCGTCGAGGTCGCCCCACTCCCAGAAGAAGATCGCACCGTCCGCGAAGACCTTCAGATCGGTCAGGTAGTAGTCGCCGCCGTTCCGAATGAAGATCGGACGGAAGTATCCGTCGATCCGCTCCCCATCGACGATGCGATAGGTCCGATTCCCCATCATCCGAGCCAGCGTAGGCCCTGCGCCGAACAGGGATCAACGTCCGATTCCCGTCACCACCAGGAATCCACCACGGTCAGAGGCTACTTGGCCAGGCGCCTGCTGGATCCAGGCAGGCCTCGCGCAGCGCGTCGGACAGGTTGACCTTGGCGTGGTCGACCAGGATCGTCTCCGGCCAGATCACCGGCCGGGCCGCGGCCAGCTCCAGCCGCTCCTCCAGGTCGACTTCGCGGGTGATGGGCAGGCGCAGCATCCGGTAGGCCAGCGCCTGCTTCCAGCCGGGCCGCATCGGTTCCGGGGTGACCGCGTCGTTGAGCAGCACCACCACGTCGACCGCGCGGGTGTCGCCGACCGTCATCCGCCAGGCCAGCAGCGCCCCGCCGAGAAGCGCGCCGCACCGCAACGGAGCCGGCATCCTTGAGCGAGACAGGCGTGCGGGCTGGCCGGCGGGACCTCGTCGCACGGCCACACGGCATCTCGGAAAGAGATCCACCAGCAGCGTCCGACGCGCGGGACAAACCGCGGCCCGGCCCAGCTTCCACCAGGCCAGCCACACTCCGCCCGAAGCCGCGAGGCAGGTTGGGCATACCCGGCTGCCGAAGAACTGCACCCACTCACGGCCCTCGGCCCGGCGCACTGACTCCTCGTCGCCCACGCGGACCCCTGCCAGACCCAGGACCGAACCGTCGAACACCTCCAGATGCATCCCACGCACTGTCTCGGAACCCACCCCTGTGGCGGCCTCGACAGCTCTGCGCGTCTCCGGTCTCGTGACGACGCCGTACGCCAGTGAACGGACGTCACCTGCCGCGCGTACATCCAGCCCTACCGCCCCGGCCATCGCCCACGGAGGACATCCGTTCCGCAGGGCCATCCGATCCACCCACGACGCGAACGACTCGCCGTACGCCGGTGCCACCACCAACGCCAGCCGCCGGGGCCGAACCGCCGCCATCCCGCGCCGAACCTCCTGTTGTACACGCGCTTACTGACATCCCCGATGGCCTGCTGCCAAGTTCTCTACATCTCCCGTGCCGCTCTGACATCTGCAAGCGCGCCAGACAACAACGCTCATGTCTGGCGTCACTGAACATGACAGCGGGGCCTGCGGCTGACCTGGGCGCTGTCATTTCGACGAGTGTCGAAATACCGGCACTCGCGTCATCGAAGTTGACAGTACCCGGCCGAAGATCAAATGCCATGAGCGTGGGTGGGCTGAGGCAATAGCTCCAGGAGCCCCGAAATGTGGCCAAGGGTTGCCGTGGAGTCTTCGAGAGGGTTCTCTATCTTTTCTCCTCACTGCGGGCGGCAGCGCAGAGGAGTTCGGACTCGGCAGGCGCGTCGAGCCATCGACTCAGCGCGGTCGCGGCCTCGGTGATGTCGTCGGTGCCCATCCGCCAGCGCAGCGCGGTTCCTCCGTGCTGCCGGAAGGCGGTGCAGTTGGTCTCTCGGTCATCAATGAGCAGCGCGTCATGGAAAGTCATCCCGTGCCGACTCAGCCAAGGCCGGAAGAATGCGATGGGGTCTTCGCTCTTGAAAGCGGCGACGTCACTGGAGGAGATGATGTCGTCGCAGACGAAGGCCCACTGGGCCAGCGTTGCTGCCGAACGGTGGCCTGCCGGGCGCCGGGTCTTGCGTACCCGCCTGAAAGTGTCGGCGAAGCAGTCCATGTTGTCGGTGGCCATGACGATCGAGGCACTCGCCTTGACCTCGCGGAGCAGCTTGAACAGCGGAACGTTGACCCTCATCCGTGCGCAGTCGGTCAGAAGGCGGCGGTGGAGGAAGTCGTCGCGGAACCGGCGGTCCAGCTTGATGCCCAGGCCGGCGACGACCTGATCGGAGGAGAGTTGGCCCTTCATCCAGGCGTGGGCTCCCTCACCGGTGAAGATCGACGCAAGCTTCTCCACGAGTTGTGAGTGAAGCGGATGCCGGGCGTTGTCTCGGATGGACGCCCAGAAGGGGTCGCAGGAAAGCACGCCGTGCCAATCGACGAATACCACCTTGTCTGGGAACGGCGCTTGCTTCATTGCCTTGTCCTCCTCGCGTTGGAGAGCATGTTGCAGGGGCCTCAGCGAGGCTGAACGCCGTGCGCTTGCAGCCGAGAGATGATGTGCTCTCGGAGTTCGCGTTCTTGGGCGGCGGCTTCGTGGCGTCCGGTCCGATCTGCGGCCGCGGCCCAGCGTTCGAGGACGTCGATCGTGAGAAGCCATTGAGCGATCGTGAGTTTGGGTTTCACGATCTCGTCCGGCGGCGGCCACGAACCGGAGCCTGGAACACCGGGCGTCCAATGAGCGACCTGATCCCAACCGGCCCTGCGAATGCTGCGCGCGAGATCGGCCCGCTGGCGGTTGCCGTTCACTGTCTCGACGCTGGCGTCATTGTCCATGGATGCGTCGATGAGCCCCCACTGGCGCAGAGGCATCGCGATGATCAGGCCGACGCTCATGTCGGCATGGTGCCGAGATCACGAAGGGAGGTCAAGATGATCGGTAAGCTCCGGGAATGGCGGCGCCGAGAATGGGGCGACGCAGGTGTTCTAGGGTGATCACGACGCCGGTGATCCGGCTGGCGATTGCCAGGGCAGCCGGGATGGCGTTGTCGACGCGGTCCTCGGCGGCTGGCTCAATACCCAGCTCACGAAGGTAGCGATTGAGCCGATCAGGATCCACGCCACGCCGCTCGACAGGGAAGGTGGGGTCGATGTCGGTGAGGTATTGCCCGTCGACTGCGTAGGCAAGGCAGTGCCGGGCGGCGTAGTCATGGCGCATCACCGCCACTGCCTGTCCGCCGTCGCGGGATAGAGGGCAGAGGGTCTCCATGTTCGAGGCTCGCCAACCGCAGTCCTCGATGGCGATCGTCCAGTCCTCGATGCGCCTCACGGTGATGATCTCCGGCCCCTCCGGCTGGGAGTAGTCCTCGTCCGTGATGAGCCGGATGTCCTCGTCCGCCGCTCCGATCCGGCGAAGCACCTCGTGCTCATCGAGCCCGCGGACGAAGACGATGGTGTAGATGTCGCCGAGCCCGCCGCCTTTCTCCCACCCGTAGTCTTCCGGCGACGCGCCGGGAGTTCTCGCGGTGGCGCGGACCATCTCGACCTTCTCTGCCTGCTCGTAAGCCTTGGGATGCGCGGCGAAGAAGGCGTCAACGATGTCCGAGGCAAGCCGACCACGCTCACTGAATCGCCCCGGCTTCGGTGGAGACTTGATCTCTTGAGAGGATCGAGTCCAT
This sequence comes from Nonomuraea sp. K271, assembly GCF_009908215.1. Taxonomy (NCBI): domain Bacteria; kingdom Bacillati; phylum Actinomycetota; class Actinomycetes; order Streptosporangiales; family Streptosporangiaceae; genus Nonomuraea; species Nonomuraea sp. K271. Next base: position 25,756 of record NZ_JAAAHR010000144.1, read on the forward strand.
GCCAGGTAAGTCTCCCTACCCCGCCGAGCTGCGCCGTCGAGCGGTGCGGATGGTCGCCGAAGTGCGGCCTGATT
>NZ_JAAAHR010000145.1:0-25661 GCF_009908215.1 Nonomuraea sp. K271
GCCTTGAACTTGCCGAGCATGAGGTCCTCCGAGGAGAGCGAGTAGGGGGAGCGGCTCCGAGCGCCGCGGCTACGTCGGTAACGCTACGGATCGGAGGGGTCCCTCTGCGTCCCCGCACGGTGGACATTCGCCTGTAGCTCGTACGGGGGACAACCCCGGCGTGATCCGCCCGGCCCGCCGCCTGTCCCCCGTACGAGCTACCCCTGAATGTCCACCGAGCGGGGACGATTTCCGGCCGTGCGATCCCTAACGTTCTCCTGGTAACCGCGGCGCTCCGGTCGCGGAAGCTCGTGAAGGAGTCGTCATGCGAGTGTTGGAGCGGCTCGTGGCCGCGTTCCACGGCTGTCCGGTCCCCATCCGGCGCAGCGACAGGGCCGCCACGAGCGCTAGGCTGCCCCGATGATCCATCTCCGGCGGATCGCGGAGCTGTGGCGGCGCTGCGACGTCACACTCCGGGATGCTCCGTTAGCGCTGCTGCTGCTCGTCGGCTCGCTCCTGCCAGAGTTCCAGGGCCACGGAACCCAGATCGGAATCCTGCCGACCCGCGACTACGACGTGCTGGCCGTCCTCGTGGTCGCGCTGGAGTGCCTCCCGCTCACCGTGCGCCGCCGGTGGCCGGGCGTCTGCATCGTCCTGGTGTCGCTCGGCTTCTCCCTCGACCAGCTCCTCGGCGTCCACGCGATGGCGGGCACCGCCCTGCCGATCGCGCTCGTCAGCGTCGGCGCCCATCTGGAGCGCCACCGCCGCGCCACCGCGGTCCTCCTGACCGTCGCCTTCGTACCGCTCATGGTCGCGCTCGACCGGCTCGGCTCGGGCGAGCCGCTCGCGGACATCGTGCTGCTCTACGTGGTGCTGGTCCTCGCCTGGTGCATCGGAGCCTGGCTGCGTTCCGCCCGCGCCGCCGAGGCCGAACGCCGCCGCCACGTCGCCGCCGCCACCCGCGCCGCCGAACGCACCCGCATCGCCCGCGAACTGCACGACGTCGTCACCCACCATGTGACGGCGATGGTCGTGCAAGCCGAGGCCGCGCGCTACCTGACCGCCGCACCCGAGCGCCTCGACGCGACCCTGAGCGCCGTCACCGACACCGGCCGGCGGGCCATCACCGACCTGCGGCACCTGCTCGACCTGCTCAACCCCGACCACGACACCGACGGCCGCACTCCCTCCGCCGGCGACCTGCACGGCCTTGTCGAGCAGACCCGCCAGGCCGGGCAGCCGGTCGAGTTCGACGAAGAGGGCACACCGCCGGAGTCGGCGGGCAGCGCCGAGTTCGTGGCCTACCGGGTCGTACAGGAAGCTCTGACCAACGCCCTCAAGTACGCCCACGGCAGCCGCACCGAAGTGCGCGTACGCCATGCCCACAAGGAGATCAGCGTGGAGATCAGCACCGACGGTTCCGGATCGCGGACCCGCTCACCCGGCGGCAGCGGGCGGGGCCTGGCCGGGCTCCGCGACCGGGTCGACGCCCTGGGCGGCGAGTTCGACGCGGGCCCGCGCCCCGACGGCGGCTTCCTCGTACGCGCCCGAGTCCCCGCCGGAGGACCGTCGTGAACGCGCCCGTCCGGGTCCTGGTCTGCGACGACCAGCCGCTCATCCGCACCGGGTTCTCGACCATCATCGACGCGCAGCCCGACCTTGAGGTGGTCGGCGAATGCGGGGACGGCCGCGCCGCGATCGAGCTCACCCGCCAGGTGAACCCGGACATCGTCGTGATGGACGTGCGCATGCCGGTGCTCGACGGCATCGAGGCGACCCGCCAGCTGGCCGGAGCCGGGGTCTCGCAGCCCGTCAAGGTGCTCGTGGTGACGACGTTCAACCTCGACGAGTACGTGTACGAAGCACTGCGCGCCGGGGCGAGCGGCTTCCTGCTCAAGGACGCCCCGCCCCAGCAGTTGCTGCACGGCATCCGCACCGTCGCCTCGGGCGCCGCGCTGCTGGCCCCCGAGGTGACCCGGCAGCTCGTCGGCAGGTACGCGGCCCGGATCCGCCCCGCCGAGAGCACACCGGAAGAACCCGCGCTGACCCCGCGCGAGCTGGAGGTCCTGCGCCTCATCGCCGACGGCCTGTCCAACAGCGAGATCGCCGCGTCCCTGGTGATCAGTCAGGAGACCGTCAAAACGTACGTGTCACGCATCCTCACCAAGCTCGACCTGCGCGACCGCGTGCAGGCGGTGGTCTACGCCTATCGCAGGGGCCTGGTGACCTGAGCCCGTCCTGGGACGGAACCGCACGCCGGACGTGAGCGTGGGGACGCCGGCCTCACCCGGCGTTGAGCACGGTGATGACGTCCAGGTGGAGCCCATCGACCGCGACGAGTACCGGAGGGCCGGACGGGGCCATGCTCCATGCCAGATCGTCGGTGACCCGGGTGGCCGGCCACCGTGCGCGGGTCACCGCAGTCCGGAGCCCGGCAGAAGGTCAGCGACAGCCTGGCGTGCCCGGTCGCAGACCCGGCAGGTCGCCTCGGACATCGGGCAGTTCCGGGCGAGGACCACGACGGGAACGGCGACGACCGGCTCGGACAGCACACCCCGGACCGCGAAGGGCGCGGCACCATCCGAGTCCTGTGGACGATCCCCCGGGAGGTCAGGAACGCGGGGGCAGCCAGGTGCGGATCTGGTCCATCAGCGGGATGGGCGCGTCGTACTGCACCAGGTGGCCGGCGCCGTCGATCAGCGCCAGGTCGGCGCCCGGGATCAGTTTCTGCAGCCGGTGGCCGATGTCGCTGGACAGCCAGGTGTCCTGGGCGCCCCACAGGACGCGTACGGGGATGTCGATGCGGCCCAGCTCGCGCTCGTTCTCCTCGAGGAAACGCTCGTCGTAGCCGGCGATCTGCCGGTAGAACGCGGGCTGGCCGTCGTCCCCGGTCCAGGGTCGGACGAGCTGGTCGAGGTCGGCGTCGCGCAGGCCGCGGTGGCTGGCGCCCTGGATGTAGGCGCGCAGGATCGCCTCGTGGATGTAGGCCGGCAACCGGCCGAGCAGGTCGGGGTTCTCCCCGACGTACGTGAAGAACGGCGAACCGGCGGGCGGGATGGTCACCACGTCGACGAGCATGAGCGAGGCGTAGGGAACGCCGCCGTGCAGATGAGCGCGGAGCGAGACCGCTCCGCCGAAGTCGTGCGCGATCACGTGAGGCCGGTCGAGCCCCCAGTGCGCGAGCAGGGCCGCGAACGCCTCGGCCTGCACGCCGAAGTCGACCGGATGCCCCGCGTGTTTCGACGACCGGCCGTAGCCCGGCATGTCCCACAGGTGAACGGTGAAGTCACGGCTCAACGCCTCGGCGAAGGGCCGCCACACCAGCGACGAGAACGGGGTGCCGTGGCAGAACACCACGGCGGGGCCGGATCCCGCCCTCCCCCAGGCGATCCGCCGTCCCTGCCAGTCGAAACGCTCGGTCAGCTCCATGCCCACCCACCCTAGTCACCGTCCCGGCCTCGCAGCCGGCCGGTGTCCTGGTCGCGAACGCTCTGACCCGTGCCGTCAGCGCCCCGGTGAACCGTCCGCGGCCGTGGGCTCCTCGATGTCCCAGCGGAGCTCGTCGCGGTCGGTGAGGAACTTCTCCGCCGTCTCCCAGCGCATCGGCAGCGGCATGGGGACGGTGGCCCTGATCCGGGCGAGCTCCTGGTGCGCGCGGACGAGGCCGGCGAAGTCGCGCGGGTAGGCGCGCGTGTCCACACCGGTGAACACGCCGAGCTTGGTCGCGCGGGCCAGCGTCTCCCGCCACTGCCCGATCGTGGCCAGCCCGACGGACTCCACGCCGTGGGAGAACAGCAGCAGCCTGATCTCCTCGAACGGGCCGGCCGCGTCGAGGTAGGCGTCCAGGCTCGCGCGCGACGGCTCGGAGTTGAAGACCATCCAGTACGGCACCGACCCGCTGCGCAGCGTCCACCACGGTTCGAGCAGCAGGAAACACTCGGCCAGCAGCCGGTCGGCCGGCAGGCCGCGCCGCCGGTACCACTCCCGGTACAGGTCGGCCACCACCGGGCTGAGCCGTTCGGGCTCGGCGAAGCTCATGCGGGCCAGGCGCCAGCCGTTGCGCGCGGCCAGCTCCCGCAGGTCGGCCAGCAGCTCGGGCTCGAACCCCCACTCCGCCTCCGGGCTCTCCCCATCCGCCTCCGGGTAGTCCCACCTGCGGTGCGGCGAGCCGTAACGGCGCAGGTATCCGGCCACGCGGGGACCGCCATGCCGGTACTCGTCCGGGGTGGCGCCGCCGGGCGCCCCATGCTGGAAGACGTGCCGGGGGCCGACCCGGGTCACCGGCCAGCGCAGCTCGCAGTCGGCTACCACCAGCGTCGCGCCGGACGCCAGGGTCTGCTCCAGGTGCTCGCGGTAGGCCGCGGGCAGGCGGCGCCACTTGACCCGGAAGTACGACATGCCCGCGATCATCAGGCGGTCCTGGTTGGCGTCGTGCATCTGGTGCAGGACGAGGTCCGGGTTCGCGGAGACGAGGGCCTGGCCGGCCTCCTGGGTGCGGAGCAGGTCGGCGCGCGGTTCGTCCGGGTGCACGCCGTGGCGGCGTACCGGGATCAGCAGCGTCTGCGGCAGCCAGGGCGCGCCCAGGGCCGCGCACAGGTGCATCATGGCGCCGTTCGCCGATCCGACGAACGCGACGTCGCTGCGCCGGCGCGGATAGTGCCCGGTGACCCACCGCGCCAGCTCGCCGGAGCGGATGCCGCCCACCCGGCGCAGCGGTACGGCCTCCGCCCACCCGCTCGCGGCGTACGCCCGCTCCTTCACCCCGCGCGGCAGTCTGTTGGCCGCGCCCAACAGCGCCGCCGCCCACGGCTCCGCGGCGGGCGGGCCCTGGCCGATGAGCGGCACGTCACGGCCGTGCAGGAACCGCGACAGCGCCCGCAACATGCCGGTCGCCGAGTCGAACGACGCGACCACTCTTCCCGGTTTCACACCGCCACCTCCGACAGGAACCCGGCGACCGCGGCGGCGACGCGCCGGGGGTCGCGATACACCGTCATGTGCGGCAGCCCGTCCATGACCTCAAGGCGCCCGTACGGCAGCAGCCTGGTCACCTCCTCGGCCCACGCCTGCGGCACCATCCGGTCCTTGCCGCCCCTGATGACCAGGGCGGGCACGGCGACGAGCGGCAGCTTGTCCTCGACCCGGTCGCGGATCGACTCCCCGAAGGCCGCGAGCACGGTGCGCGGCCCGGCGTCACGGTAGTCGGCGACGTTCAGGGGCATCATGCGCGGGCTCTCCCCCGGCGCGTTGCGCAGCCACTGAGCGGCCAGCCGCCACGGCGATCGTCCGCGCGGGTCCACGGTCGGCCCGGCCAGCACGAGGGCGGCGGCCGCCTCGGGATGGCGCACGGCCACGTCCACGACCACCTGGCAGCCGTACGAGACGCCGAGGAGGCACGGGCGTTCCAGGCCCGTGCGCTCCACCCAGGCGGCCACCACGTCGGCCAGCGCCGGCAGCACCAGTGGCCGGTCCGGTTTGCCGCTCGCCCCGAACCCGGGCAGGTCGATCGCCCAGGCGTCATATCGTTCGCCGAGCACGTCGACGAGCGGCAGCAGTTCCCTGCTGGACACGCCGGCGCCGTGCACGCAGACGACCGCCTGCCCCGGCCCGCGCCTGCGGTGGCCGGCGACCTTCAGATCACCCACCACGTGGTCCTGCCGCTGAAGCGACACCCCTGGCCTCCTCTCCTGAGGCCGCTCCCCCTACCCGCCGGCCGATCACCTGAACAACGCCGCCCGCCGTTTCATCGCCGGCGGGCGGCAAAGGCGGCAAGCTCCGTCGGTGGCGATGTAGCGCCGGACGTGCTCGGTCACCGAGGCTCCGGGCTGTCGATGACGTTCATTCCTCCGTTCCCAGTCCCTGCGCGAAGCCGCCGTCCACGGCGAGCTCGACATTGGTCGTGAAAGTCGCGTCCGCCGCAAGGAACAGGGCCGCCCTCGCGACCTCCTCGACCGTGCCGATCCGCTTGAGCGGCGTGGAGCTGTCGCCCTGCCGCTCGAACTCCCGGCGCTGCTCCTCGGTCAGGCCCGCCACGCCCATCGTCGGCGTCTTGATGTATCCGGGTGCGACGCTGTTGACCCGGATCTTGCGCGGCAGCAGCTCGACGGCCAGGACGTGTGCGAACGCCCGCGTCGCCTCCTTGGACGCCGAATAGGCGCTGATGCCGGGGAACACCACGTCGTTGGCGACCGTGGTGAACACGATCGACCCGCCGTCGGCCAGCAGCGGGGCGAGCGCCTGGACGGTGAAGAACGCGCCCTTCGCGTTGATGTCGAAGTGCCGGTCCCACGCCTCTTCCGTCACCTCGTCCAGCGTGGCGAAGGAGGCGAAGCCATGGTTGACGAAGAGGTGATCGAGGCGGCCGAGCACGTCGCGGGCCTGCTCGGCGAGCGCCGCGACGTCGGCCACACTCGCCGCATCCGATCGGACGACGTGTGCGGCCCTGCCCTTCAACGCGGTCCGGGCCTCTTCGAGGGTCTGCTCGTTCCTGCCGGTCAACAGGACTTCCGCACCCTCGTCGAGCAGCGCCTCGACGATCGCCCGTCCCATGCCGTGCCCGAGGCCAAGGTCCGCGCCCTGCTGGCGGCGTTGCTGGCGAACCCGGGGCGGGTGGTCTCGGCCGACCGGTTGGCCGACGAACTGTGGGACCGGCCTCCGGCCCATCCCGTGCGCGCTGTGCAGACCCTCGTGTCCCGGCTGCGCGCTGTGCTCGGCGCGGAGGCCGTGCTGCGCCGTCCGCCTGGCTACCTGCTGAACGCAGAGGACGAGACGGTCGACGCGGTGCGTTTCGTCGCGCTGGCCGACCGTGCCCGCGCCGCCGGTGACCCACGCGAACAGGCTGAGATGTTCTCCGAAGCGCTCGGGCTCTGGCGGGGGCAGGCGTTCGACGGATTCGCCGACGAACCGTTCGCGCGGGCGGCTGCTGCGCGGCTGGAAGAACAGCGTCTGCTGGCCTGGGAGGACTACGCCGAGGCGCGCCTCGAGCTGGGCGATCATGGCCCGCTGGTGAGCGAACTCGCCGAGCTGACGCGCGGCCACCCGCTGCGCGAGCGACTGCGCGCCGCCCACATGCGCGCCCTATACGGCGCGGGACGCGCGAGCGCCGCGCTTGACGTCTTCCAGGACGCGCGCCGCGTCCTCAACGAGGATCTGGGCCTGGAGCCGGGCCCCGGGCTGATCGAACTGCAGCAACAGATCCTGCGCCAGGAATTCACCGGCCGGCCGCCCCAAGGCAACCTCCCCGAGCCGCTGACCGACCTGATCGGACGGTCACGGGCCGCCGCGGACGTACGGGGCCTGCTGAACGAAGAACGCCTGGTCACCCTGACAGGACCGGGCGGAGTCGGCAAGACGCGGCTCGCGCTGGAGGTGGGGCACGCGCAGGCCGAAGCCTTTCCCGACGGGGTGTGGCTCGTGGAACTCGGCGGGGAGCGGCCACATGGGGAAAGGATCTCGGAGGCGGTGGCCTTCGTGCTCGGGCTCCGGGACGAGCCGTCGCCGTCCGGCGTCTCCCACCGGCTGGCCGAGGCGCTGCGGGGGCGGCGGCTCCTGCTCGTCCTGGACAACTGCGAGCACGTCATCGACGCGGTGGCGGGTTTGGCCGGACTGCTGCTGCGCCGCGCGCCAGGCGTACGCGTCCTCGCCACCAGCCGCGAGCCGCTGGGCATCGCAGGGGAGCGGCAGTGGCCTGTTCCGCCCCTCGACGTGCCGGAAGCGGGAGCCGGCCCGCAGGAGGTCGCACAGTCGAGCGCGGTCCGGTTGTTCGTGGCACGGGCGGCCGCCGCCTCACCGGGCTTCGCCGTGTCGGCGGAGAACGCCGAGGCTGTGGCCACGATCTGCCGTCGCATGGACGGCATCCCGCTCGCCCTGGAGCTGGCGTCCACCCGAGTGCGCGTGCTGGGCACGACGGAGCTGGCCCACCGGCTCGACGACCGGTTCGGACTGCTGGTCGGCGGCCGCCGCGACGCCCCGGCCCGCCAGCGGACGCTCAAGGCTGTGATCGACTGGAGCTGGAACCTGCTGACCGGCGCCGAGCGGGCCGTGCTGGGCCGCCTGGCGATCCACCGGGACGGCTGCGCGCTGGAGGCCGCCGAGGCGCTCTGCTCCGGCCGCGGCGTGAAGCCCGCCGAGGTCGTGGACTTGCTGGCCAGTCTCGTGAACCGGTCGCTCCTGGTCGTGACCGGCGACGACCCGCCCCGTTACCGGCTGCTGGAATCCGTCGCCGCGTACTGCCTGGAGAAGCTGCCGGAGGACGAGCACGAAGCCCTGCGCCAGGCGCACGCCCGCTACTACGTCTCCTTGGCCGAACGGGCCGACGCGCACCTGCGCGGCGGCGACCAGCAGCGGTGGCTGCGCCGTCTTGACGCCGAGGCGGCCAACCTGCGCGCCGCGCTCGACACCGCCGACGAGCACCTCACCAGACGTCTGGTGCGGAGGATGGCCTGGTACTGGTTGCTGCGCGGCCGATTCGCCGAGGCCAGGCGCTCGCTGGCTCTCGCGCTCGAGACGGATGACGATGGCGCCTGGCTGGCCGGGATGACGCTGCTCACCGGAGAGCCATGGCGGGGCCGTCCCCCCGTCGAGGCGTCGGGACGGGCCAGGTGGTTCCTGGGGTACGCGGAGACGCTGTTCGGTTCCCTGGAGGCAGCCGAGGAGCTGAACCGGCGTGCCCTTGACGACTTCCGGGACAAGAAAGATCGCTGGGGCATCGCGGCATCGCTAACGGTGCGGGGCCTGCACCGTTACGTGCGCGGGGACATCGCCGGCTCGCGGCTCGACGCCGAGGAGGGGCTGGCGCTGTTCACGGAGGCCCGCGACCAGTGGGGACGCCTCCAGGCCATCGGCGTGCTCGGCAGGCTCGCCGAGATCGTGGGTGACTACCACGCAGCGGAGGTCCGGCACCGCGAGGGCCTGGCTCTCGCAGAGAGCCTCGACCTGTGGGGTGAGGTGTCCGTGCGCTGGTCGGAGCTGGGCCGGATCGCGTTGCTGTCCAGCGACTTCGCACGCGCCGACAAGCTGCACGAACGCGGCCGGCGGCTGGCCGTGACGCACGCCGACCGGCGCGCCCAGGAGTTCGCGGAGGTGGGCCTCGCCCTCGCCGCCCGCCGTCAGGGGCGGCTCGACGAGGCGGAGAAGCGCCTGCGCGCCTGGCTGGACTGGAACCGGGAGTTCGACGCGGAGAACGGCGCGGCGCTCATCCTGGCCGAGCTGGGCTTCGTCGCCGAGCAGCGCGGCGACGCCCCCGCGGCGCTGGAGCTGCACGAGCAGGGCCTTGCGGCCGCCTCCGCCACCGGCGATCCGCGGGCGGTCGCCCTCGCCTACGAGGGACTGGCCGGAGCGCACAGCCTGGCGGGCCGCCACGAGGAGGCGGCCCGCCTGCTGAACGAGGCCTTCCGATTGCGCGAGAGTGTGGGCGCACCGCTCCCACCCGCCGAACGCGGCGACGTCGACCGCATCACCGCAGTCCTGCGGACAGCGCTTGGCACGCTCGGGCCCTGATGTCGTACGGCCGGTATGCCTCGATGGGTGACGTCGCCGTCACTCGGCAGCTTCGCCCTCCGGCGGCGCCCATCTCATGGTGAACAGCTCGTAACCAGGGGCCTGGCCCGGCAGAGCACCCGCCGGCCCGGCGCGTAGGCCGTCGAGCGCGATGGTGATGATGCGCTCTCGCGCGTTCAGGGCGGCGTCGTACAGCTCGGTCCGGCCTTGGCGCTGCAGCTGCTCCTGCAAGGGGGACTTCGACAGTTGTTCGATGAGCAGTTCGAGGTCGACCGCGGTCACCCCGGCGCGGAGCACCCCTGCCCTGTGCGCGCGTTCGACGAGCTCGGCCACCGCGCGATCACCCCGCTGCGCCAGCTCGGTCATCTCGTCGGTGACGTCGAAGGTGCCGGCCGCCGGCGCCAGCGAGCCCGGGCCCGACCGGATGGACGCCATCGCGTAGTGCATCAGGCCCTGCCAGGTGTCGTCCATGGCAAGGCCCTCGTTCGCCGCGTCGAGGTATTCCCGCAGGGCGATCAGGCACAACCGCTGGAACAGCTCCTGTTTCGTACGGTAGCGCCGGTAGAGCGAGCCCACTCCGACGCCGGCCCGAGCCGCGATCGCCGCCACCGACGCGTGCGCGCCGTCCACCGCCAGCACCTCGCGGGCCGCCCTCAGCAACGCCCGGTCGTTCCTGGCGACCTCCTCGCTGCGCCATGAACGCGAACGTGTCATGCCGGCAGTCTACCCGTTTGCGGAGTGTTTTGCTCCGCGTCTATGGTTTATGCGGAGCGAATCACTCCGCAACTGAAGGAGCCCCATGGCCACCAGCACATCCGACATCGGGGACAGCGAGCCCGCACCCCGGCGCAGCCGCCTGCCCCGGCCCTTCCGGCCGTACCGCACGGGTCACTACCGCCTCCTGTCGGCGTCGCTCGCCCTGAGCCTGGCCGGCAGCGGCATGTGGGCGGTCACGGTGGCGTGGCAGGTGATCGCCATAGGGGCGGGCCCGTCCGAGCTCTCCCTGATCGCCGCCGCGAGCGGCATCGGGCTCGTCGGTACGGCCCTGCTGGGAGGTGTCGTCGCCGACCGAGCGTCTCGGCGGCGCATCATCCTGATCAGCCAGCTCGCCAAGGCGGTGGCTGTCGGCTCGGCCACGGTCACCGGCACGATGGGCCTGCTCACCCCGGCACAACTCGTCGCTGTCGCCGCGGTCCTCGGGATCGCGGACGGATTCTTCTATCCCGCCTACTCGGCGCTCGTTCCCACCGCGGTCGCCGAGGACGATCTGCTCGCGGCCAACGGGATCGAGAGCATGTTGAGACCGACGCTGATGCACGTGCTCGGGCCCGCCGCCGCCAGCGCGCTGATCAGCCTCTTCGCGCCGAGCACGGCCCTGGCGGGAGTCGCCGGCGCGCATCTCCTCGCCGCGGCGTGCGCGATCGGCATACGCCGTTTCGAGCCGACCTCGACGGGCGTACGTGGACCGGAGACGCGCGCGACCCCCGGACACGAGCCGCACACGAGCCCCGAACCCGGACCCGAGACGCGCGCGACGCCCGAACCCCGGCCTGTGACGCGCTCCCGCATCTCGCGCGTGGGTGGCCACGTCCGGTCGGCGGTGGGCGACCTCGGCGCCGGGTTCGCCTACCTTCACTCGACTCCTTGGCTGATCGCGACGCTCGCGTTCGCCGTCACGTTCGTCCTGGTCACCAACGGGCCGGTCCAGGTCCTGCTGCCGTTCGTCGTCCGCGACCAGGGAATGGGCGGGCCGCGGGAGTTCGCTCTCGCCCTCGCCTGCAGAGGTATCGGCGGGGTGGTCGGCTCGCTCACGATGTCCGCGCTTCCCCTTCCCCGCCGCTACCTGTCGGTCATGCTGCTGGCCTGGGCCGCGGGCTGCCTTCCGCTCCTCGCTCTCGGGTCGACCGACCGGCTGTGGATCATGATGGCCGCGCTTTTCGTCCACGGTGCCCTGACCTCCGGCGCGATGGTCATCTGGGGGACGCTCCTGCAGCGCCGGGTGCCGCCCGCCATGCTCGGCCGGGTCTCCAGCCTCGACTTCTTCGTCTCACTGAGCATGGCTCCCCTGTCGATGGCCCTGGCCGGGCCGGCGGCGGCCACCTGGGGAAATCAATGGATCTTCCTGGTTGCGGGCATCGTTCCCATGGTGGCCGCCGTACTGGCCGTCACGGTCGCCCGCCTCCCGCGCGACGAGATCGATCAGCCGCTCGACCGCACGAGATGACCGCCCGCAAGGGCGCAGCAACCCGGACGTGCCGCGGGTCAGGTCCGCGCCGGCGTCGCGCCCTCGCGCAACCCTTTCATGGCGCCGCCCCAGGCGACGACCTCGTCGAGCATCTCTGTGGCGGCGTGCACCCGGTGAGCCGCCGGCTTGAACGTGCTGAAGTTCTCGAAGTCGCTGCCCAGGAACAGCGCGACCTGAGAGCCCACGCAGGCCACCTTCAACTCACCCATGATCAGGCGCAGGTGTTCCACCGCCCGCGTGCCGCCCACGCTCCCGTAACCGACGAATCCCGCCGCCTTGTTGTGCCACTCGCCATAGAGGAAGTCGATGGCGTTCTTCAGCGCGCCGGAGATCGAGTGGTTGTACTCGGGCGTGACGAACACGTACGCATCGAAGGACGCGACCTTGCCGGCCCACTTCCTGGTGTGGGGAAGGTCGCGGTGGCCCATCGCGGGCGGAAGCGCCTCGTCCAGGTGCGGCAGGCCGAAGTCCTTGAGGTCCACGAGCTCGAACCGGGCGTCGTCACGTCGCGCGGCGAGATCGTGGATCCAGCGGGCCACCGCCTCCCCATTACGCCCGGGACGCGTGCTGCCGATGATGATCGCGACATTGATCATGAGTCGTCATTCCCTTCCGTCCTGAGATATCGGAGCGGATCGCTCCGACAGAGCGCACACTATCCCGGAGCGTTTCGCTCCGCAATTTCCCCATCAGCTGTACGACCTCGCCCGCCGTTTCGTCGCCGGCGTGCGGGGAAGGCGGCAGGCCCCTGTGCCCCGGCGGAAGGCGGAAGAGGAGACATGGACGCCATCGTGCTGCTCAAGGAGGACCACAAGACGGTCGAGGCGCTGTTCAAGCGTTTCGAGCAGGCCGGCGAACGCGCCCACGTCGAGAAGAGGCGGCTCGTGGACAGGATCACCAAGGAGCTGGTCACTCACGCGTACATCGAAGAGGAGATCTTCTACCCGGCGGCCCGCGCCAAGGTGCCGGAGACCGGCGACCACGTGCTGGAGAGCATCGAGGAGCACCACCTGGTGGTGTGGATGTTGTCGGAGCTGAAGGACCTCGACCCCGCGGACGAACGCTTCACGGCCAAGGTGACGGTGCTGATCGAGAACGTCCGCCACCACGTCGAGGAAGAGGAGAAGGACTGGTTCCCGCAGGTCCGCGCGGCGATGGGCCGCAAGGAGCTGCAGGAGCTGGGCGAGCGCATGGCCGCCGCCAAGTCCGAGGCTCCGGGCGAACCGCTGGCGGTCAAGAGCGCCAAGGCATAGAGGCAGGCGTAACCCCCATTCCCCCGATTCCCCTGATTTCGGAAAGGTGTCCCATGGCAGGCCAGGCGAACTCCAGAGACGTCGTCCCGCGCCCCGACGGCAGCTGGGCGGTCACCAGGCCGGGCGGCCGGCGAGCGTTGTACACCGCGAGCACGCAGGCGGAGGCCGTGCAGCGGGCCGGCGAACTCCTGCAACGGGACGGCGGCGGCGAGCTGCGCATCCACGGCGTCGACGGCCAGGTACGCGACCAGCGCACGATCGCCCCCGGCAACGACCCCGTCCCGCCCAGGGGCTGACCCGACGTACGGCGACGCGCGGGCTAGCTCGGCGGGGGCGGCACCGGCCTGGCGGCGAGTGCCTGGGCGACGGCGTACAAGTTGGACGCCATGGCGCGGGCGGTCTTGTGCGACCACTCGCGGCCCTGCTCGGAGTCCAGATAGTTGGGCCCGGGACCAGGGCCGAGATGCCAGTAGGTCCAGGACTGGCCGGGGATCGTGTAGCCGATGTCGATCAGCGCGCCGGCGATCTCGCTGATCACGTGGTGTGCGCCGTCCTCGTTCCCGGTGACGACGACTCCGGCGACGCGGCTGTAGGCCACCGGGCGCCCGTCGTCGCCCGTCTCCGACAACATGGCGTCCATCCGTTCGATCACCCGCTGGGCCACCGACGACGGGTGTCCCACCCACGTGGGGGTGGCGACGATGAGGATCTCGGAGTCGAGCAGGCTCCGGTGGATCCTCGGCCACCCGTCGCCCTCTCCCATGTCCGTCTCCACCCCGGGCAGGATGTTCTCGTCGACCGCCCGGTACGTCTCGGTGCCGACGCCGCGCTCCCGCAGCTCGCCGGCGACGACGTCGGCCAGCGCGCCCGTGTTCGACGGTTCAGGGGCCGGCTTCAGAGTGCAGTTGACGACGACGGCTCGCATGCGGTGACCTCCGCGGCTGATCGACTCGTACGGGCTCCTGCCCATACCCGCGATCAGGGAAGTAAACGGCGCGGCCTGAGTGCGCGCACCAGGGCGCGGTGGGTGGCGTAGCGGTCCAGCCCGAAGCGGTCGTCCTCGGCGATCTTCTCCAGGCGCAGGACCCGGCGTTCGGTGCACCGCCAACCCGCGCACGGGCGGCGTGCTCGCCACGATCGACCAGGGCGGCTTCACCCTCGAGCCGCTGGACCCGTCCGCCGCGTGCACGCCGACCTCGGTGGCGGCCCACATGTTGTACGAGACCGTCGACCCGTTCCGGATGCGCGAGCCCGCGGGCACGCTGGTGGCGACCGACGCGACCCACACCGAAGGCTACGCGACCGTCGCCGACGAGGGCTTGATCAACGAGGAGGTCATCGCGCGGCTGTACGGCCTAGACCCGGCCGACATCCTGATTTTCGCATCCCCGCACTGGACGTCGTGAAGATCTCGTTCCCCCGGCCCGTCCCCCAGGGCAGCCTGCGCGACCGGGACATCCACGCGGGCCAGCACCACGTCCCTTTCGCGGCGCTCGTGCCCGCGTGAGTCTCCGGCGGGTCAGGGTCCGTAGTCCTCCAGCTCGATGGCGTTCGCGGCCTGGCTCGCCGTCTTGGTGATGAGGCCCTTCCACGGCATGTACGGCAGCAGCCGGTAGTTGAGGTTGCGCATCCGGATCCAGGTGCCGGACGGCGGGACGAGCCAGTTGCCCGCGCCCTCGGCCAGCTTCATGTTGGCGTCGACGTAGCCGCGCATCCGCGACTCGTAGCGGGCGAAGGCCGTCTCGTGGTCACCGCGGGCGCGTGCCAGCTCGCCGGCCAGCACGTACGCACCGACCACGGCCAGGCAGCTGCCGCCGCCCGACAGGGTGGACGCGCAGTATCCCGCGTCGCCGAGCAGGGCGACGCGGCCGCGCGAGTAGGAGGGCAGCCGGATCTGCGTGGTGGAGTCGAAGTAGAAGTCGGGGGCGTTCCACATCTCCTTCAGCAGCCGGGTCACCTCCCATGACTCCCCGGCGAACCTCTGCTCCAGGATCTTCTTCTGCTGCTCGTCGTCGCGGTGGTCGTAGCCGAGCGGCGGCGAGGCGAAGTAGAACAGGGCGCGGGCCTCGGTGTTGTCCCGCGCGCTGTACATCCCCGCGAGCTTGCCCGGCACGTTGTAGAAGTGCCCGGTGTATTCGAGGCCGAGGAAGTTGGGCACGGTGAAGATCGACAGGTGGTAGCCCAGGTAGCGGCTGAACTGCGACTCGTCGCCGAAGGTCAGTGCGCGCACGTTCGAGTGCAGCCCGTCCGCGCCCACGACGAGGTCGAAGGTACGGGTCGCGCCCGAGGCGAAGCTCACCGCGACGCCGTCGTCGCCGGTGTCCATCGCGGCGATGGAGTCGCCGAAGAGGTACTCGGTGTCGTTCCTGGTGGCGTTGTGCAGGATGTGCACGAGGTCGCCGCGGAGGATCTCCACTTCACCGCTCATGATCTCGGCGGGCAGCGTGGCCCGGTGCCTGCCCAGGCCGTCGACGTAGCTGACCGCGCCCATCGCTGTGCGCGCCCGGTGGATGGCGTCGTAGAGGCCCATGCGCCGGGTCACTTCGAGGGCGGCACCGCGGAAGTCGACCGCCTGGCCTCCGTCCCGGGGGCCTCCCGCCCGTTCCACGACGGTCGGGGCGAACCCGAGACGCCGTAGCCAGAAGGCCAGCGCCGGACCGGCGATGCCGCCGCCGGAGATGAGGATGGTCTGGTTGCGCATTGTCGTCTCACTTTCTGTCGGACGTCGTCGTTCAGCGGCGGCCGGAGGGGGAAAGACGGCCGGTCTGCGGCTTGGTCGTCGCGGATACGGCGTGCCGCGGAGTGCGGCGCATGGAGACGGCGGCGATGATCACTCCGGCGATCAGGGTCACCGCGCCGGCCACCCCGACGACGTTGATGGCCTGCGCGGACGCCTGCCGCGCGACCTCCGCCAGCGCGGCGCCCGCACCGCCGGGGAGTTCGGCGGCCGCGGCCAGCGCGGCGCCGATGGTCTCGCGGGCGGCGTCGAGCGCGGCCGCGGGTACGGCGTCGGGAGCCGCGTCGCCCACCCGCGCGCTGTAGACGGCGGCCCCGATGGAGCCCAGCACGGCCATGCCGAGCGCGGAGCCGAGCTCCTTGCCCGTCTCCGACAGCGCGCCGGCGGCCGCCGCCTTCTCCTGGGGCGCGGTGGCGACCATCGTGTCGGCGACCAGCGCGGTCGCCACTCCGGCGCCGGCGGCGAGCAGGCTCGCGCCCACCATGACGAGCAGCGCTCCGGTGCCGGCCGTGACCTGGGTGAGTGCCAGCATGCCGAGGGTGGCCACGGCGAAGCCCCCGATCATGAGGGTGCCCGTACGCACGCCGCGCTTGGCGAGCAGCGTGGCGCCCGTGATGGCGAGCACCATCACCACCGGCGAGGCGAGTTGGACCAGCCCGGCCACCGCCGGGTCGAGGCCCGCTCCCGCCTGGAGGTACTCCATCAGCAGAGGCGAGAAGCCCATCAGGACGAACATGACGAGCAGGTTGAGCACGATCCCGGCGCCGAAGGTGGGGTGCCGCAGCAACCACAGGTCGATGAGGGGCCTCTGGAGCGACAGTTGCCTGGTCACGAACGCGGACGCGAACGCTCCGCCGGCGAGCACGGCGGCGATGGGCAGCGGGCCGACGCCCGATCCGGTCATGGTCTTGAGGCCGTACACCACCGGGAACACGGCGCCCACCGAGAGTGCGGCGCTGACGAGGTCGAACGGCGGCGCTTCGGGGTTGCGGACCTCCGGCAGCAGGAACCGGCCGAGGACGAGCAGGGCGAGCATGCCGGGAACGCTGATCAGGTAGACCGACGTCGGCCGGGCCGTGACGGCCAGCAGCACGCCGCCGATGAGCGGACCCACGGCGGAGCCGACGGTGACGCCCGCCACGGTCGCGGCGATGGCGGCCCTGCGCTGTTCGGGCACGTGGAACATGCCACGAATGAGCCCGAGCGTGGAGGGCATCAGCGTCGCCCCCGCCACGCCGAGTGCCGCGCGGGCGGCGATGAGCAGTGCGGCGGACGTGGCGAACGCCGCGACGAATGAGGCCGTGGCGAAGCCCGCGGCGCCCAGCATCAGCAGCCGGCGGCGGCCGATCCTGTCGCCCAGACCACCCATCGCGACCAGGAGGCCCGCCATGACGAACGTGTAGACGTCCTGAACCCACAACTTCTGAGTGGCGCTCATGTCGAGCTGCCGGGTGAGCTCGTTCACGGCTAGGAGGTTGGCTCCCAGGTCCACGCCGGCCAGCGTGCACACGAGGAGGAGGACGGCCAGCCCGGCCCGTTCTCTGCCTGTTGCTGTCGTGTTGAGCTGTCTCATACCTCGCCACCATATGGACGTCTAAGACATATGTGCAAGACATTGTCTGAGACTTTCGTTTGATAGGGTCCGCGGGTATGGGTAACCGTGAAGACTTGCTCGCCGGAGCCAAGCGCTGTCTGCTCGAGAAGGGCTACGCGCGCACCACGGCTCGCGACATCGCGACCGCGGCGGGGACCAGCCTGGCCGCCATCGGCTATCACTTCGGCTCGAAGGAACAGCTGCTCAACGCGGCGCTCTACGACGCGACCGGGGAAGGGCTGGGCGAGGAGTTCGGTCGCGCGCTGCGCGCCGCCGCCTCCGGGAAGGACGCGGCCGAACGGTTCGAGGCGACGTGGACCCACATGATCGACTCGTTGCCGCAACACCGGCAGGTCATCGTCGCCGCCCTGGAGAACCTCGGCCAGCTCGCGCACGTGCCGGAGCTGCGGGAGACGTTCGCCCAGGCCCAGGCCGACGCCATCGACGAGTTCACCCACCGCTACCGGCAGTCCGAGCACGACGTCGGCAACGCGCCGGCGCGCGCCGTCGCCACCCTCTACTACCTGCTGATGAACGGCCTGATCGTGCAGTGGATGACCGACCCGGGCGGCGTCCCCTCCGGCGAGGACCTCGCCCTCGCGGTGCGCACCATCGCCTCCGCCGGGCAGCGGGAGCCCGCCTCCGACCGAGCTGGCTGAGACGTTTGTACAAGACGTACATATGAGACATATGTACTATCGCTCGGTGTGATCAGGACGCCGCGCACCTGCATCCACTCCGCCCAGAACCGCTTTCTTCCCCCGGAACTGCAGGACCGGTGGATCGCCGAGGCGGACCGGCTCACGCCCGGCAACACCTTCGACGTGCGCACCGTGAACGTCCGCACTTCGCGCCGCGCTCCCGAGGAGATCGTCGACATTCTGAGATCGCTCCCGGGCGCGCATACGGGATAGAGATCGATAAGTCCGCCTAGACTGGACACCGGCATTTTCGAGCCACTTAGAGGATTGGGTCATGGCTGACGAGAGCCTGAGCGAACAGAAACTCAAGCCGCATGTGCCTCACACGGCACGGATCTGGAACTACTGGCTGGGCGGCAAGGACCATTTCCCCGTCGACCGGGAGGTCGGCGACCGGGTCAAGGAGATCTTCCCGGTGGTGGTCGAGCTCGCGCGAGCCGACCGGTTGTTCCTGGGGCGGGCCGTACGCTTCCTGACCGCCGAGGCGGGCATCCGGCAGTTCCTCGACATCGGCACCGGGCTGCCCACCCAGGACAACACGCACGAGGTGGCGCAGCAGATCGCGCCGGAGTCGCGGGTCGTGTACGTCGACAACGACCCCCTGGTGCTCGTGCACGCGCGCGCCCTGCTGACCAGCTCGGAGGAGGGCGCCACCTCCTACATCGACGCCGACGCGCGTGACCCCTCCCTCATCCTGCGCGAAGCCGCCAAGACGCTGGACTTCACCCAACCGGTGGCGATCATGTTGCTGGGCATCATGCACTTCGTCAACGACGACGACGAGCTGCAGCGGATCATCGACGAGCTGATGGCCGCGGTGCCGTCGGGAAGCTACGTGGCGGTGGCCAACACCACCACGGCGGTCAACGGCGAGGCCACGGCCGAGGCGGTGCGCGTGTGGAACATCGACGCCCAGCCGAAGCTGAAGCTGCGCACGCCCGAGCGGATCGCCCAGTTCTTCACCGGCTACGACATGGTGGAGCCGGGCTGGGTCTCGTGCTCGCGGTGGCGTCCTGAGCCGGAGTGGGACGGCAGCCTGCCGGTCGAGGTCGACCAGTGGTGCGGTGTCGTCCGCAAGCCATGAGCACCACCCCTGCCGTGCCGACCAGGTGAGGGCCGGGCTCGGATCGCCGACATACCCGGGATATACCGGGGGCTCCTACTCTCGCGGGCGTGTCTCTCCGCAGATCCTTACTCAGGACGTTCGCCGCCCTCACACTGGCCGCTGCCCTGCTGGTGCCTGGGCCCCAGGCCGCCGCCGCATCCCTGTCGGACGCCGAGTTCTTCGGCAAGTGGAGCAACGGCGCCTGGGTGACGGCCCCGCGCGTCGCCTACGACGAGGGGCTGGACGAGGTCCAGCGCGCGGTCAAGGACGGCGACTACGGCCTGGCCAAGCAGAAGCTGCTCGATCACTTCCGCGAGCGTCCCGCCATGTCGGCGGGCCGCTTCTCGCACTCCGCCTGGCCTGGGGTCCTGGAGCTGACGCCCGACCACATCTGGACGCTGGACACCGGCGAGGTCTACCTCACGACGCTGACGGTCGGCCCGCAGGAGACGACGGTCAGGGCCGACGTGACGACCAGCGTCAAGGAAGGCAGGACCGGGTTCTTCCTGATGAGCCGGTACAAGGATCCGGTCATCGCGCGCTTCGGCACCAGCAAGAGGAGCTCAGGCACCCCCACGCTCCGCCTGACGCTGGCCGACGGGTCGGAGAAGACCCTACGCCCGTCGCACGACACCTACATCTGGGCCGGCCACCCCGGCACCGCGTACGGCGACAAATACCTGATGCAGGTCAGTGACCAGGGCAAGGGCCCCTTCAGCGCGGAGACGCGCAAGGCGTACCTGCAGTTCGACCTCGCCGGGCTGCCCGAGGTGAAGAAGGCCGAGCTCTCGCTGACCGGCTCGGCCGACGCGAAGAAGGACGTCATGCTGTACGGCAACGGCGACACCTTCACCGAGGCCTCCCGCACCTGGTCCAACACCGTGCAGTACACCTACTCCTGGCAGGGCGACCCGGGAGGGTTCGACTGGAAGCAGCCGGCGGGCGCCGACAAGGAATATCTGGTCCAGCTGCCCCGCTTCTACTTCGCCGGCCCTCTGGCCGAGGCCTACCGGCAGACCGGCGACAAGAAGCACGCCGGCACGCTCATCGACCTGATGACCGACTTCGTCAAGGACGCCGACACCTATGTGGCCGACGGGGCGGGGGCGTACCCGAACAGCCTGTCCGTGGCGCGGCGCGTGCAGAACTGGATCGCGGCGTACGAGATCCTGCGCACGAGCCCGTCGCTGACACCCGAGGCCAACACCGAGATCCTCAAGGCGCTGAACAGGTCCGCCGCGCACCTGGAGATGAGCGAACAGGGCGCGCACAACTGGCGGCAGACCCAGAAGGCCGCGCTGCTGCACACCGCCGTGTACTTCCCCGAGTTCTCCAGGGCTCCGCAGTGGAAGGCCAACGCGGTCACCTCCCTGGAGCGGCTGCTCGACGAGTCCACGTACGCCGACGGTGGCTACTGGGAGGCGACGGACGGATACGCCCGCGCCTACGCCTCCCAGTACGTGGACCTCGCCCTGTTCATGAGCGAGCACGGCCTCGCCTTCAGCGAAGCGGCCAGGGCCAGACTCCGGAAGCTGGGCCGCTTCCTCATGGACCAGACCTACCCCAACGGCTACGGCCCCGTATACGGCGACAGCGAGCCGAGGGATGTCCGCTCGACCCTCAGAAGGCTGGGAGAGCTGGTCGACGACGAGGAGCTGATCCATGTCGGCACCTCCGGCGCCTCCGGGAAGAAGCCCGCGCACACCTCGGCGCTCTATCCCGACACCCGCGTGGCGGTGGCCAGGTCCGGCTGGAGCCCCGGGGACTCCTACCTGCGGATCAACGCCGACCGGGGCAACCACAGCCACACGGACGAACTGGCCATCACCGCCTACGCCTACGGCACGCCGCTGCTGCCCGACATGGGGACGTTCACCTACGCCTCGGACCCGCGCGCGACCTGGCTGCGGAAGAGCACGGAGTCGCACAACACGATCGAGATCGACAACCAGGCGCAGGTGTCGACGGCCGCCGGGGCGATCACCAGCCTGATCTCCAATTCGTCCTTCAGCCTGGTCGGCGCGCACACCGAAGCCTCCGAGGGGGCGCTGCACGAACGGTCGGTCCTGTCGCTGTCCTCGGGCCTGTGGCTGGTCTCCGACCGGTTGAAGCCCTCGGACAACGCCTCGCACCGATACGAGCAGAACTGGCACTTCACCCCGGACGCGAACCTCTCGCTCGGGTCGGGGCGGAAGGCGGCGACGACGGCCTTCGGCGACGGCGCCAACATCACCGTCGTGCCCGCCGATCCGGGCAAGGTGTCCGCCTCGCTGCGCGACGGGTATTACGCCCCGGCCATGTACCGGGTGGAGAACGCCAAGTACGCGTCCTACGTCAAGACGACCGCGGGCCGGACCACCTTCGACACCCTCCTGCTGCCGTCCAAGGGTGCGGCGGACCGCACGGTGACGGTGGAGCGCATCCCCGTCGGCTCCACCCCGGCGCACCAGGCGACCGCGCTGGGCCTGAAGCTCGGCGAGCGGGGCGAAGCGGTCTATTACAAGTCATGGACGACCCGGGCGTCCCGCTCCTTCGGGGCGTACACGTTCGACGGCAAGCTGCTCTACGCCGAGACGGGCGCCACCGGGCAGTCGATCATGCTGGTGGACGGCACGTCGGTCAAGCGTGACGGCGCGACCCTGGTCACGTCGCCGACGCCGGTCAAGGACCTGGCCGTGGCGATCGGCAAGGACGGCACCGTACGCATCGACGGCGCCGGGCTGAAGGCGAGCACCGACCCGGCGCGGGCCATCGCGATCACCACGGCGGACGCCGCCAAGGTCGTCCTCAACGGCACGCAGGTGCCCTTCCACCGGGCCGGCTCGCTCATTTACGCGGCGGCGGCGCGCTGACGACCTGAGGTCGCGTGCCGTTCTTCGCGGCACGCGACCTCAGACCGGCCGCCGGCGGTCCTGCTTCGCCTCGCGCACGATCGCGCCGACGTCCGCGACCGGGCCCAGGTGCCGGAGCTTGTCCGGGTTGACCAGTGAACGGATGGTCTGGATGCGTTCGTCGAGGATGTCGAGCCCCCAGGCGGTGAGGATATTCCCGTCGGGGTCGCGCAGGATCGCGCCGGGCTGGCCGTTCACCTCGCGCGACTCCACCACCGCACCGGTCCGGGTGATGAACAGCGGCACGTTGGCGGCCAGCACCCTGATGACCTTCTCCACGCCGCAGACGCGGCGCGGACCGCCGACCTTTCCCCCGCCGTCGTTGACCAGCTGCACGTCGGCGGCGAGCAGCTCGCGCAGACCGTCGACATCGCCTTCCTTGAGCGCGTCGAGAAACCGTCCGGCGAGCTCCTCACGCTTCCCGCGGTCGGCGTCGAAGCGGGGCTGACCCTCCTGCATGTGACGGCGGGCCCGCGACACGAGCTGCCGGCAGGCCGCCTCCGAGCGCCCTACCGCCGAGGCGACCTCCGCGAACTCGAACCTGAACACGTCCCTGAGCACGAAGACCGCACGTTCGAGCGGAGTCAGCCGCTCCAGCAGGAGCAGCGCCGCCATCGACACCGAGTCGGCCAGCTCCGCGGAACGTTCCGGGTCCTCGTACGGGTCGGCGAGCAGCGGTTCGGGGAACCACGGCCCGATGTACTCCTCCCGGCGGACCCGGGCGGAGCGCAGCACGTCGATCGAGAGCCTGGTGACCGTCGCCGCCAGGAAGGCCTTGGGGGATCGCGGCTGCGCCGAGGCGGTCGCGTAGCGCAGCCACGTCTCCTGGACGGCGTCCTCCGCCTCCGTCACGCTGCCCAGGATCCGGTAAGAGATCGAGAACAGCAGCGGTCGCAGCTCCTCGAATTCCTGCTCTCGCGTCATGCCTGTCCAGTTCGTGCTCGGCGTCGGTCTCCGTACACGAGACGAGAGTGCCGGTCGTTCTGTGACATCGCATCATGGCATTCGCCCGTGTCACAACCGGGCGGGCCACGTCGTCCCAGAGGGCATGACGAACGCGGACACGACCTCGGTGCTGGTCACCGGAGGCAACAAGGGACTCGGTCTCGAAGCGGCCAGGCGGCTCGGGCAGCGAGGATGGCGGGTCTTTCTCGGCTCACGCGACGAGGGCCGGGGCCTGGCGGCCGCCGCCGAGCTCTCCCGCGAGGGCACGAACGTGGTCATGGTCCCGCTGGACGTGACCTCCGACGCCTCGGTGGCCGGCGCCGTACGGCTCGTCCGGGAGCACACCGACCGGCTGGACGTACTGATCAACAACGCCGGAGCGTCGGGCAGGGCGGTCGCGCCGGCGGACGCGACCGCCGACGAGATCCACTCCGTCTACGACACCAACGTGTACGGGCCGATCAGGGTCACGCACGCTTTCCTCCCCCTGCTGCGGGCGGCGGACCATCCGCGGGTGGTGATGGTGTCGAGCGCCGTCGGCTCCTTCGCGGTCGTGACCGATCCCGAGCAGCCCTCCTCGAAGATCCACGAACTCGCCTACAGCTCGTCGAAGGCCGCGCTCAACATGATCACCGTCAGGTACGCCCAGGCGCTCCCGGAGATCAGGTTCAACGCCGTCACCCCCGGGGAGGTCGTCAACCACACTTACGCCGCCACCGACATGAACCACCACACGGGCAAGCTGACGGTCACCGAGGGCACCGACTCGTACGTCAGGCTCGCGACGATCGGCCCCGACGGCCCCACCGGCACCTTCAGCGACCGCCTCGGCCCCATCGCCTGGTGAGCCGCCCGTCGGTCATCGGCCGGCGTCGTATCGGCTGAGGGCGTCGCCGGTGTCGTCGTGGCGGCCGCCACACGCCTGGCGATGTACGTTTCATGCGGCCGGTGGCGGGGCGCCGGAACGTGTCCGCATCGCCGCAGGTCAGAGAGCGTCCACGGCCTGGCGTGGCGGCTCCGCGCGTACGTCGTGATCGCCGCCCTGGTTGGGACGGCGGGCGAGCCGATACCGTCCGATCCGACGACGCCTCGCCTCTTGGAGTCCCGCCATGCCAGGAAAACGCTGGGCCGCCCCCGCACTGCTCGCCCTGACCCTGCCGCTGCTCGCCCCACCGGTCGCCGCGGCGACGGTCGCGTCCGTCCCGGCCTCCTCCGACGTGCCGCTGGAGGAGATCAACACGGTCACCACCCAGGTCGCCTTCGGTTTACGCCGCCCCACGGCCATCGCCGCACCCGACGACGGGACGGATCGACTGTTCATCACCGAGAAACGCGGGACTGTGCGGGTCTACCATCCGGACACCGGTCTCGACCCGACCCCGATCATCGACATCACCGCTTCGGTGGACGAGTCGGGCAACGAACGCGGGCTGCTCGGCATCGCCCTCGCGCCCGACTTCGCCGAGAGCCACGACCTGTACCTCGCCTACACGGCGCTACCGGACGGCGCGGTGACCCTGGCGCGGTACGCGCTGGACGACGCCGGCCTCGAACCCCTGCTCTCCCAGGAGCACGCCGAGAACAGCAACCACAACGGCGGCCAGATCGCCTTCGGCACCGACGGCAACCTGTACATGAGCATCGGCGACGGCGGCGGCTCGGGCGACCCCTTCGACTCCGGGCAGCGCCTCGACACCCTGCTGGGCAAGATCGTGCGCATCGACGTCAGCCGGAGCTGCGGCGACCTGGCCTATTGCGTACCTCAGGACAATCCGTTCGCCGGCGTCGAGGGCGCGCGCGAGGAGATCTGGATGTACGGCGGGCGCAACCCGTGGCGGTTCTCCATCGACCCCGCGGACGGCTCGATGTGGATCGCCGACGTCGGCCAGGGCCGCTGGGAGGAGATCAACCACGTCAAGCCGGGACGGCAGGCCGGCGCGAACCTCGGCTGGTCCTGCTACGAAGGGCTGGAGGTGTTCGACGAGACCCAGTGCCGCTCCGACGCCGAGTACACCGAGCCGGTCTTCACCTACTCCCCGCACACCGGCGGCTGCGCGGTCATCGGCGGGCAGGTCTACCACGGCGAGGAGTTCGCCGACCTGGTCGGCGGCACCTACATCGCCACCGACTACTGCTCCTCCACCGTGTGGGCGCTGCGCGAGGACGGCGCGGGCGGCTATCTCCAGGCCGAGATCGGCCAGACGCCGACGCAGGTCACCGCGTTCGGCGCCACGCCGGAGGGCGAACTGTACGTCGTCAACGATCTTCCCGGTGGCCTGCACCGCGTCTCGTTCGAACGCGCCGAGCCGACCTGCCTGATCGGGCACACCACGCGGACCTGGGGCGGCGGCATGACCGTCGACCTCACCGTCACCAACACCGGCACCACGCCGATCAACGGGTGGACGCTGCGGTTCCCCCTTCCGCGCGGACAGAGCATCGTCTCCGACTGGAACACCGACCTCACCCAGAGCGGCGACGTGGTCACCGCGGTCAACACCGGCCACAACGGCTCCATCGCGCCCGGCGGCAGCGTCACGCTGGGCTATCTCGCCGAGCACACGGGCGACACGTCTCTGCCGGGCAGGTTCTCGCTCAACAGGGACACCTGCGCCGTCGACCGCTGACCGAAGCTCTGTGCAATGGTATAACTACATAGTGTGATCGCGGCGCCCGGCGCCGCCCCGCTGCGCCTCCCCACGTCCCCCCAAGG
>NZ_JAAAHR010000146.1:0-25406 GCF_009908215.1 Nonomuraea sp. K271
GGACAGGGGGCGGGGCGGGATCGAGGCGCAGCGCCGGATGGAGTTCGGCGCCCGCCGCGGCCAGCGCGTGCGCGCAACGATCGAGGTCGAGGTGGTAGTAGCTGTCGCGGGCGTCGAAGCTGCTGCGCCGGGAGGTGACCAGCCCGCTGCCGCGCAGCAGCCGCAGATGGTAGGAGATCAGGTTCTGCGGGCGGCCGAGCAGGTCGACGAGCTCACGGACCCGGTAGTCGCCGGCGGCCAGCGCGGTCAGCAGCCGCCAGCGCAGAGGGTGGGCGGCCATGCGCACGAACGCCGGGGCGGCCGGGGCCGGAGGTGCCATGCCCGCAGAATACATCAACCTCATTTGATGCGTCATCAGGAGAGCAGGGCGCGGGCCAGCCCGACGGCGGCGCCGCCGGCGATCAGCCAGGCGTTGTTGAGCCTGGTCGTCCAGAGCAGCACCAGGCTGAGCGCCGCTATGGCCGCGGTGAGCGGGTCGACGACGGCCGTACGGGCGAGCTGGTAGGAGACCCCGGCCATGAGCGCCAGCGAGGCGGCGTTCACTCCGTCGAGCAGGGCGGAGGCCCACCGGCTCGCGCGCAGCCGGCCGGTGAGCCGGGTGAGCAGCCCGACGAGGGCGAACGACGGCAGGAAGATGGCCACGGTGGCCACGAACGCGCCGATCGGCCCGGCGACGACATAACCCACGAAAGTGGCCGTGGTGAACACCGGTCCGGGTGTGACCTGCCCGATGGAGACAGCGTCGGCGAGCTGCTGCGAGGTGATCCAGCCGAGCCGCTCGACGAAGTCGCCGCGCAGGAAGGCCAGCAGGACGTAGCCGCTGCCGTACAGCACCGAGCCGATCTTCAGCATCGTGAGGAACAGCTGCGTCAGCTGGCCCCCGGTCGGGTCGGGGAAGAGGGGAGACCCGCCGAAGGTGAGCAGCGGGGCGGCGAGCAGACCTGCCGGCCGGTTCTGGCCGCCGGGCGGGCGGCGGGGCAGGCGGGCGGCGTACGCCAGCAGTGCCCCGGCCGCCAGGATCAGCAGCTCGTTGACCCCCGCCAGGTAGGCGGCCAGCGCGGCCAGGGCCAGGGCGCCCAGCCACGCGTTCTTGATCAC
The DNA here is from genome assembly GCF_009908215.1 of Nonomuraea sp. K271. Lineage (NCBI taxonomy): Bacteria > Bacillati > Actinomycetota > Actinomycetes > Streptosporangiales > Streptosporangiaceae > Nonomuraea > Nonomuraea sp. K271. Next base: position 1,099 of record NZ_JAAAHR010000146.1, read on the forward strand.
GGTGCGCAACAGGCCGGACAGGGCGTGCGCGATGATGCCGATCACCGCCGGGACGATGCCGTACAGCAGGCCCTCGACCGCGGGTGTGCTGCCGTACGTGACGTACGCCCAGGCCAGGGCGGTGACCATGAGCGCGGCGGGGACGATGAAGCAGACCCCGGCCGCGATCAGGCCGCGCAGGCGCGCACGGTCGTGGCCCAGGTGGATGGCCAGCTCGGTGGAGTTGGGGCCGGGGATCAGGTTGGTCGCGCCCATCAGGTCGGCGAATCGTTCGTCGCTCACCCAGCGGCGGCGGCGTACGAGCTCGTCGCGCATCATCGCGATGTGCGCGGCCGGGCCGCCGAAGGCGATGGTGCCGAGCTTGAGGAACAGCAGCGCCACCTCCCTGACCGCGTGCCAGGACGCCTTGTCCCCGCCCCGGCGGGAAGTCTCTGAGTCTTCCACCGCTGCCGTCCTTTCCCGAACGTGGCGGCACCCGTGCACCGCATGTATATCAAACTCATTCGATGCAATTGTTGACCAGTTGTACAGCACACTGACCAATTGGATACCATTCTGAGCATGCGGTCAGACAAGGACGATCTCAAAGCGCGCGCCAGGATCAGGAACGCCGCCCTGGAGCTGTTCGGAGCCGAGGGTGTCGCCGGCGTGAGCCTGCGCGCGGTCGCCACCCGCGCCGGCGTCTCCCACGCCCTGGTCCTGCACCATTTCGGCAGCAAGGAGGGCCTGCGCAAGGAATGCGACGCGTACGTGGTCTCGCTCGTGCGCGGCGGCCCAGGCGTCGAGGCGCTGGAGGACACGACGGGCCTGGCGGCGATGCTGGAGGCCGCCGGCCCGGTGCGGCGCTATCTCGGCCGGGCGTTCCTGGACGGCGCGCCGGAGGCGGCGGCACTCTACGACGAGATCGTCGACGCCACCGAGCGGTGGCTGGAACAGGGCGTGGCCGAAGGGTGGGCGCGGCCGGGCGAGGACCCGCGCGCCCGCGCCGCGATCTACGTGACCTGGCTGCTCGCACCGCTGGCCTTCGGCGAGCACCTGTCGCGGGTGCTCGGCCTTCCTGACCCGCACGACCTGGACGCCACACTGCGTTACTCGCGCGCCGGTGTCGAGATCCTCACCCGCGGCGTGTTCACCGACGACCGCGTCCTGACGGCCTGGGAGGCGGTCAGGAAGGAGCGGCGGGCACGGTGACAGCGCTGCCCCCCGACCACCTTCCCCATCGAGGAGACATGACCATGACCGACCTCACCGGTTTGCTGACCGCCCCCGACAGAGACGCGTTCCTGGCCGACCTGGCCCGGCAGGGGCCGGTGAGCCGCGGCACCTACGTCGACGGCTCGCCCGTCTGGCTGGTGACCGGCTATCCCGAAAGCGTCGCGGTGCTCACGGATCCGCGGTTCAGCAACGACGTCACCCGGCAGGCGGCGGCCGGCCCGGCCGCCCCCACCGGGTTGCCCGACGACGTCGCGCCCTACTTGCTGCACACGCTGGGCCTTTACGACCCGCCGGACCACACCAGGCTGCGGCGGCTGGTGTCGCGGGAGTTCACCGCCCGCCGGGTGGAGCGGTTGCGCCCGCGCATCCAGGAGATCACCGACGCGTTGTTGTCCGATCTGCCCGAGGAGTTCGACCTCATCGAGCGCTTCGCCTACCCCCTGCCGATCCAGGTGATCTGCGAGCTGCTCGGCGTCCCGGTGGGGGACCGCGACACCTGGCGTTCCTGGGCCGCCGACCTCGGCGCTCCCGACCTGGACAAGATCGCGGCCGGAGCCAGGGGATTGATCGGATACATGTCCCGGCTGATCGACGCCAAGCGCGCGGCTCCAGGCGACGACCTGCTGTCAGGACTGATCAAGGTGCAGGAGGCCGACGGTGACCGGCTCTCCGACGAGGAGCTGATCTCACTGTCGATCAGCATCCTGGTGGCCGGGCACGAGACCACCGCCGGCCTCATCAGCCAGAGCGTCCTGCTCCTGCTCACCCGCTCCCTTGACATGGGCGACGTCTCCGGCGCCGTCGAGGAGTTCCTGCGCTTCACCGGCGTCGCCGAGATCGCCGTCATGCGTTACACGCTGGAGCCCGTGGAACTCGGCGGCGTGAGCATCCCGCCGGGGGAGGCGGTGCAGGTGGTGTACGCGGCCGCCAACCGCGACCCGCGCCGCTTCGACCGGCCCGGCCTGCTTGACCCGCGCCGCGCCGACAACCCGCATCTCGCCTTCGGCCACGGCATCCACTACTGCATGGGCGCGGCGCTGGCCCGGTGCGAGATCGGGATCGCCCTCACCACTCTCATGCGCCGGTTCCCCCGGCTCGCCCTCAGCGTGCCCGCGAACGAGATCAAATGGCGGCCCGGTATGGGACGGGCGCTGACGTCCCTGCCGGTCCGCACGGCGCCCTGACCGCCGCCGGCCGCGCCGCCCGGCCGGCGCGGCCGGGGGGCCACAAGGCTCGCCCCGGCCGGCGGGTCGCGCTCAGCGCTGCGGCCAGAGCAGCGGGAGGCGGCGCACTCCCGTCATGGTCGGCGTGGGGATGAACTCCACGGGCTCGTCAGGGTCGGCGCGCAGGGGGTCGAGGCGATCGAGCAGGATGCCGAGCGCGACCCGTCCCTCCAGCCGGGCCAAGGGCGCCCCGAGGCAGAAGTGGATGCCGCGGCCGAAGGCGAGATGCGGGTTGGGGTCGCGCTCGGGGTCGAAGACACCGGGGTCGGGGAACTGCCGGGGATCCCGGTTGGCCTGACCCAGCCAGCACATCACGAGCTGGTCGGCGGGGATCGCCTCGCCGCCCAGCTCGACCTCGCGGGTGGTGGACCTGGCGAGGGCGGCGAACGGCGTGAGGAGGCGCAGGGACTCCTCGATCACGGCCGGGACGGAGGAGCGGTCGGCGCGCACCCTGTCCTGCTGCTCGGGGAAGGCGTCGAGGCAGAGCACCGTGTTGCCGAGCAGCATCGTCGTGGTGACGTGCCCGGCGAGCAGCAGGACGATCGCGAAATTGACCACCTGGTCGTCGGGCAGCCGCTCGCCGTCCACCTCGGCCTCGACCAGCTTGGTGAGCAGGTCGGCACGCGGTCGCGTCCTGCGCTCGGCGGCGTGGGCGGCGAGATAGTGCGACATCTCCTTCCACGGTTTCAGCGCCGCCTGGACGTCGGCGCCGCGGTCCTCCGACGGCTCGGCGAGCGAGATCTTGCCTTCGTGCTCGAACAGCCCGTCGGCCCACTGCTTGAACAGGGCGCGGTCGCTGGCGGGCACCCCCAGCAACTCGGCGATCACGATGACGGGAAGCGGATAGGCCAGGTCGGTCACCAGCTCGAGGCGGCCGCGCTCGGCCGCCGCGTCGAGCAGCTCGTGGGTGAGGGCGGCGATCCTCGGTTCGAGATCCGCGACGACCTTCCTGGTGAAGGCGCTGCTGACCAGCTTGCGCAGCTTGCCGTGCTCCGGCGGGTCGATCTGGGTGATGAAGCCCTCCATCGACAGCTCGTCCGTCTCCGGCATCAGTTTCCTGGTCACGCGCATGGTGTCGGAGGAGAACGTCGTGGGGTCGCCGAGAACCTGGTGCAGCTCCGGATATCCGTAGACGTTCCACAGTCCGGTGGCCGCGTCGAACTCGACCGGCCGGCCCTGACGCGGCCCGTGCAACCAGAACAGCTGCTCGGGAATGTCGTATCGCTCGACGATGTCGGCCATCGTCTCTCCTTAGTCGTAGATCCACTGTCGGTAGGGCGGAATCAGCGCCGAGAAGATCGTGATGAACTCGGTCGCCGCCGCGGCCAGCACCTCGGGTGAGGGCTGCTCGGCCGGTTCGAACGTCTCGCGTACGATGAAGGCGAGCGCGTCGGCTCTGCTTTCCAGGTCGAGCGCCGAATCGGCGGTTTCGGTGCCGTCGAGGACGTAGAAGCCCACCTGCGCGGCGGCCATCGTGTACGCCAGATGAGGCACGTCGGTCCTGAGCAGCGCGTACTTCTCGCCCACCAGGTGAAAACGTTCGGCCGCGAGCAGGTCGTGGCTGCGCATCGGGTGGTGGGCGAGCTTGCCGAGCAGGTCGAGGTCGGTGGCGAGCATCGCTCGAAGCAGCGGCCTGCGGCACATGCTGAGGAAGGCCACCCGCGCGAAGCGGTGCGGTCGCACGTTCGCCGGATCCTGGCGCATCAGCGCGCACCACTCCTCCACGAGCTCGATGGACTCGCGCAGCATCAGCGCCTCGAAAAGCTCGTTCTTGGTACGCCAGTGCAGGTAGACGGTGCCCTTGCCGACCTCGGCCCGTGCGGCGATGTCGTCGACGGTGACCTTGCGGTAGCCGTGCCGCAGCAGCAGCTCTCCGGCCGCATCGAGAATCCGGTCCGCCCGCTCCCGCAAACTGGTGCTCCTTTGACTGGATATGAAATCTGGTCATCAGTCACACTACGCCGATCTCCGGCGAGGTCAAGGTTCTCGCGGGTGAAGTGTCCTGACGCCCGCCGACGGCTCCGGCCGGAGCGGGGCTATCGGCGGCGGCAGGCCGCCAGCGCGGCCAGGATGACCTCCACGAGCGGCGTGAGGTCGTCGTCCACGGGCTCGGCGGGCTGCCACGGGGTGCGCGGCCGCAGGTAGGCCAGCGCCACCAGGCAGTCGACGGCCAGCTCGGTGTCGAGGTCGGGCGGGAGCTCGCCCCGGTCGACGGCGCGGTGGAGCAGCCGGGCTCCCGCGGCGCGGCGAGGTTGCTCCGCGCGGGTCTGCATGGCCGCGGCCAGGCGCGGGTTCCTGGTGGCCTCGGCGGTCAGGTCGGTGAGGACACGCATGGTCGGCGGGTCGGCCCGCAGCGCCGAGGCATGGCGTACGAAGCCCTCCACGTCGTCGCGCAGTTCGCCGGTGTCCGGCAGCGGCACGGCCTCGTCGGCCAGGTGAGTGAGGATCTCCAGCACCAGGGGCTCCTTGGAACCCCAGCGCCGGTAGATGGCGGCCTTGCCGACCCCGGCGCGGCGGGCGATGGCGTCCATGGACATCCGGGCGTAGCCCGTGTCGATCAGCTCGGCCAGGGCCGCCTGGCGGATCGCGTCGGTGACGTCGGCGCGCAGCACGGCCGCGCCGGCCGGCCGGCGCTCGGGGTCGGAGGTGGCGTCGGGCATCCGTCAGATCCTCCATGTGAAACGGAACGGTTGCGTTCCATCGTAGTGCGGGATAGCGTGGAAACGAAGGAACGTAACGGTTCCGTTCTGACGTCTCTCCACTGGTGGTGGCCATGACAGAATCCGCTGAGGTCGTGGTGGTCGGAGCCGGGCCCGCCGGTCTGGCGCTGGCCTGTGCCCTACGGCTGCACGGGGTGGCCGTCCGGGTGGTGGACCAGGCTCCGGGCCCGGCCACCACCTCGCGAGCCAACATCCTGCACGCCCGCGGCGTCGAGGTGCTCGATCGGCTGGGCGCGCTCGGTGACCTGCCCGACCGGTCGGCCCCGTCACTCGTGCTGACCACGTACATCGGCGGGCGAGCGGCGATCGTCACCCGCTTCGGCGACGCCGGCACGCCGAGGCCGGCGCTGGTCCTCCCCCAGACCGACATCGAGGCGCAGCTGCGCGCCCGCCTGGCCGAGCTGGGCACCGACGTGGAGTGGGGCACGGCCCTGACCGACCTCGTCGAGGACGAGGGCGGCGTCACCGTCGTGCTCGACGGCGGGCGCAAGCTGCGCGCCGGCTGGCTGGCGGGCTGCGACGGCAGCCACAGCACGGTCCGCAAACTGGCCGGCATCCCCTTTCCCGGCGCGCCGCTGACCGACCAGTGGCTCCTGGCCGACGTGCACGCCGGCTGGGAGCTCGCCCGCGCCGGTGGACATGGATGGGCCCACAAGGACGGCCCGCTGTTCGCCATGCCCATGCCCGGTGGCGAAGCGGACGACCGGTGGCGGCTCATGGCCTACCTGCCGGGCGCCAAGGACGAGCGGCTCACCCAGCCCGAGATTCTCGCGGCCTTCCGCCGCCTGGTGGGCGAGCGCGCCGGCCTCGACGGCGATCGGATCCGCGACGCGGTCTGGGCGTCGGTCTTCCGCGTGCACCGCCGGCTGGCCGACGCCTACCGGCGGGGCCGGGTCCTGCTCGCCGGCGACGCGGCCCACATCCACAGCCCCATGGGCGGGCAGGGAATGGTCACGGGGATGGGCGACGCCGAGAACCTCGCCTGGAAGCTCGCCCTCGTCATCCAGGGCCGCGCAAGCGGGCGCCTGCTGGACACCTACCAGGACGAACGCCGTCCGCTCGCGACCGAGGTGCTGCGCAACACCAGCGCCACCACCCGCCTCCAGATCGGCGACGGCCCGTTGCTGCGCCTGCTGATCTCATGGGTGCTGGCGCCGCTGGGCAACCACCCGGCGGTGCAGCGCCGCGCGACCCAGGTCGCCTCGCAGCTCGGAGTGAGCTACCGCCGCGGCCCTCTCGCCGTTCGCGGCTCCCTGCTCGGCCCGGACCGCCGTCCACGATCCGGCGACCGGGTTCCCGATCTGCCGTGCGCCGACGCCGACGGCCACGTCACCCGTCTGCACGCCGGACTGCGCGGACGCTGGGCGCTGCTGGCCACCGGGGACGCCGCGGAGGCGTGCCGATCGGAGGCGGGCACGTTCCTGGGCGACCGCGTCGTCGTGCTGACACCGGACGGATGGTCCACGGACGAGGTCTGGCTCGTCCGTCCCGACGCGCACCTCGCCTGGCGCGGCCGGCCGGCCTCCGGCGGCCTGACGCGCTGGCTGCGCGGCGCCCTCCAGCATGGACGCGCGCGGGCGTGACACCGTGACACCGTGACACCGTGACACGACATGGCCCCGGCGTCAGCCCGGCGGCGCCTTCCTCTCGGGTGTCCTTCCGGCCGGTTGCTCGCCGTCGTGGCCTCTCTCGCCGTCGTGGCCGTCGCCGAGCGGGATCTGATCGCCGCCGTACGCGCGGCTCATCGTGATCCGGAGACGGCCGAGCGGGCCCCGCGCCACTTCCGGCGGGACGCCTTCACTGTCCGGGCGTGCCCCGGGCAGCACCGGGATGGGCGACCTGGCGCGCAGGTGGGCCTCGGTGTCGTCCGACGGAGGGGTGTGGACCTCGATGAACTCCCCGTGCGGCAGCCGCCTGATGACGCCCGCCTCCACCCCGTGGTCGAGGACGCTGACGTCCGACCGCTGCAGGCCCAGGCACAGCCGGTAGGTGACCAGGTAGGCCACCGCCGGGCCCACGAAGATCAGCACCCGGCCCGCGTACGTCGTCCAGTTGAGGCTGATGTTGAAGAAGGTCGCGATCAGGTCGTTGGCGCCGAGCACCAGCAGCAGGCCGTAGAAGGTGATGCCGGTGACGCCGATCGCGGTGCGGTGCGGGTTGTTGCGCGGCCGGTCCGCGATGTGGTGCTCGCCGCGGTCGCCGGTGATCCACCGTTCCAGGAACGGATAGAGCACCAGGCCGGTGAGGATCAGGCCGATCGGCCCCAGCGCCGGGATCAGCACGCTCAGCGGCAGCGTGCCCGCCTGGGCGGTGCCGAAGAGGTTGATCTCCCAGGAGGGCATGATCCGCAGGGAGCCTTCCAGGAAGCCCATGTACCAGTCCGGCTGGGATCCCGCGGAGATGTCCGCCGGCGAGTACGGACCGTACAACCAGATGGGGTTGATCTGGGCGAAGGTCGACAACCCGGTCAGTACGGCGGCCGTGAACAGCAGGTACGCGCCCGACTTCGCCATGAAGGCGGGCAGCAGCGGAGAGCCCACCACGTTCGTCTTGGTACGGCCCTTGCCCGGCATCTGCGTGTGCTTCTGCAACCACATCAGCATCAGGTGCACGGTGATGAGCGCCACCAGGATGCCCGGGATCAGCAGGATGTGCAGGGTGAAGAAGCGCGAGATCACGTCATGGCCGGGATACTCGCCGCCGAACAGGAAGAACGACAGGTACGTGCCCACCAGCGGGAGCGACATCAGCACGCCCTGCGTGATCCGCAGGCCGGCGCCGGACAGCAGGTCGTCGGGCAGCGAGTAGCCGGTGAGCCCTTCGACCAGGGCCAGGGTGAACAGCGCGATGCCGATCAGCCAGTTGAGCTCGCGCGGTTTGCGGTAGGCGCCGGTGAAGAACACCCGCAGCATGTGCACCATCAGGCTGGCGATGAACAGCAGGGCGGCCCAGTGGTGGATCTGACGGAGCAGGAGGCCGCCGCGCACGTCGAAGCTGATCTCCAACGTCGAGGCGTACGCCTCGGACATCTCCACGCCCCTCAGCGGCGCGTAGGAGCCGTCGTAGACGACGTGCCCCATGCTGGGCGTGAACCAGAAGGTCAGGAACGTTCCAGTGAGCAGCAGGATGATGAACGTGTACAGAGCGATCTCGCCCAGCAGGAACGACCAGTGGTCCGGGAATATCTTGCGCAGGTTGCGCTTGAAGAAGTTCGCCGCCCCCAGGCGATCGTCGAGATACCTGCTCGGACCGGCGATGAGCTTGGGCACTGTGGTCATGCATGGCCTCCCCGTGGCCGCCGTTCCAGCGCGGGCGGGACGAGGGAGAGCACACCGTCACTCCACCCGCGGTGAGCCGCCGAAGCAACTGGTAAGCCGCATTACCGCAGCGTAGTCTCACAACGGTCAAAAGTGGCTAAGCCGGTTCGGTGGTCCGGGCAAAAGGATGGCAGGCCGTGCCGGCCTTGTTCCGAGCACCGGATCGCGTTCGCCCACGCATGGAGCGAGACGCGCGGCGACGTTCTGGACGGTTCACGTGAGTGGCCGGCGTGTCGCGCGACGCGCCGGGAATGATCCCCCGTACCCGCCGCACAGGCTAGGGTTGAGGTTTTGAGGGGGAGGAGGCGACATGCGCGGGAGACTGCCTGCCGCACTGGTCTTCCTCCTGTCATGGTTCCTGCCGGCCGTCGCCCACGCGCAGCCCGTCCAGCCGGTCGTCACGGTCAAGGCCGCCACCGTCGCGGCCGGGCAGCAGCCCACGGCCAGGCAGCACCCGCTGCAGCCCACCGCTCTGCGCATGTGGGCCGGCGCGCACGTCTTCACCGGCGGAGGCGGGACGGCGCTGCCCGCCTCCGAGCCCCTCGACTTCCGCCACGCGTGGGCCGTGGTCGTCACCAGGCCCGCCGCCGAGGCCACCGCGCAGCGCAAGCCTGCGGCCACGCCTGCCCGTGCGCCTCCCTCCACAGGCTGCTGACCACCTTTTTCCGCACGTTTTAGCCTGTGGAGGCTGCCATGTTCCGTGCGCCGTTCTGGCGTGCGGTGACGGCGCTCGCCGTCATCGCGATCTCATCCGCACTAGCTCTCACCATGGAGCCGCGCCTAGGTCTGGACCTGCGCGGCGGCACCCAGCTCGTCTTCGAGGCGAGAGACTCCCCGACCGTCAAGGCCGACGCGGCCGCCACCGACCGCGCGTTGTCCGTGCTGCGCCAGCGGGCCGACGCGCTCGGCGTGGTCGATCCCACGCTGGTCCGCTCGGGGGAGAAGCGCATCATCGTCGAGCTGCCCGGCGTGCTCGACCCGCGCAAGGCGGCCGAGGTCATCGGCCGTACCGCCCAGCTCGCCTTCCACCCCGTGACCGGCGCGGCCAAGAAGGGGGACAAGTCGGCGCTGCCCGACGAGAACGGCCAGCTGCTGAAACTCGGGCCGCCCGCCATCACCGGCGACGGCGTGAGCGACGCCGCCGAGCAGAGCGACCCCCAGCGCGGCCCCGGGTGGTTCGTGACCCTCAGCTTCCGCGACGCCGCCGCCTGGCAGAAGCTGACCGGCGCGGCCGCCTGCGAGCCGGTCGGCGACCCGAAGCGCAGGGTCGCGATCGTGCTCGACAAGGAGATCATCTCCTCGCCGCCGCTCGACCCGTCGGTGGCCTGCCAGGCCGGCATCCCGGGCGGCAAGTCCGAGATCACCGGTTCGTTCACGCATCAGGAGGCCCGAGACCTCGCCGTGCTGATCAAGGGCGGCGCGCTGCCCGTCCCGCTCGCGATGGTGGAGCAGCGTACGGTGGGCCCGACCCTCGGAGAGGCGGCCATCGAGGCGAGCGCCCAGGCGGCGATCGTGGGGCTGATCCTGACGGCCGGCTTCATCATCTCCGTCTACCGCCTGTCCGGTCTGCTGTCCACGATGGCGCTGGTCTGCTACGGCCTGATCTCCTACGCGGCGCTGGTGGCGATGGGCGCGACGTTGACGCTGCCGGGCCTGGCCGGGTTCGTGCTGGCGATCGGCATGGCCATCGACGCCAACGTGCTGGTCTTCGAACGAGCCAGGGAGGAATACGGCCAGGCGCCCAAGAGAGGGCTGAAGCCGGCGATGGCCAAGGGCTTCAAGAACGCCTGGAGCGCCATCGCCGACTCCAACATCACCACCTTGATCGCCGCCGGCCTGCTGTTCTGGCTGGCGTCGGGACCCGTCAAGGGCTTCGGTGTGACGCTGGCCGTCGGTGTGCTCGCCTCGCTTGTCTCCGCGATGCTCATCACCCGCGTGCTCACCGAGATCGCCATGAACAAGATGAGCCCCCGCCTGTCGGGCGTCGGCTCGCCCGGCACCGTCAGGACCTGGCTGGCGCGCAAGAACCCGCAGCTCATGAAGGCCGGAAAGGTGTGGCTGGCGGTCGCGGGCGGACTGGTCCTGGTGGCCGTCGCCGGGCTGCTCGTCCGCGGGCTGAACTTCGGCGTGGAGTTCACCGGAGGCCGGCTCGTGGAGTTCACCACGAACCGCCCGATCCCGGCCGAGGCCGCTAGTGAGGCCGTCTCGCGCGCCGGGCTTCCCACGGCCGTGGTGCAGTCCAGCGGCGACACGGTCACCGTGCGCGCGGCCGAGCTCGGCCTGAACGAGGCCGCGCAGATCGAGCAGGAGCTGGAGCGGGAAGCCGGCGAGGTGACGAAGCAGCGTGAGGAGTTCATCGGCCCGAGCCTGGGTGAGGAGCTGCGCCGCAACGCGCTCATCGCGCTCGGCGTGGCGGTCGCGATGCAACTGCTCTACCTGGCGGTCAGGTTCCGGTGGACGTTCGGGGCGGCGACGGTGATCGCGCTGCTCGTGGACGTGTTCGTGGTCGCGGGCCTGTTCGCGTGGCTGGGCAAGCCGATCGACGGCGTCTTCCTCGCCGCGATGCTGACCATCGTCGGTTACTCGGTCAACGACAAGGTGGTGGTGTTCGACCGGGTGCGGGAGTTGTGGACGGCACGCCGCAAGGAGCCGTTCGCGACGTCCGTGAACGGCGCTATCCTGCAGACCATGCCACGCACGGTCAACACCGGTCTCGGAGCGCTGTTCATCCTGATGGCGCTCATGGTCTTCGGCGGTGACTCGCTGCAGGACTTCGCGATCGCGCTGGTGGCCGGCATCGTGATGGGTACGCTGTCGTCCTCCTTCGTGGCCGGGCCGGCGTCGATCGTGTTGTCCAGGTTCGACCGGCGGCCGCCGCCCGAGCCCGCCAAGCGCCGCGCCCCCGAGGTCCGCAAGGGGTCGGGCGCGGTGGTGTGACGCGCGCCCCGGGCGCAGGCGTGGAGCCTGCGCACGGGAGCCCGGTGACGGCGCTCTCGGCTCGTCACGGGTGTCACCGCCGTCACGGTTCGTCGTGGCGTGTTCGGCCGTCCGGTGTTCGGCTGCCCGCGTGCGCGGGCGGTCGCTCGTGCGCGGGCGGCCGTTTCACTTTCGCCGCTCGCCGTCGGCCAGGGCCGCGGCGCCCTCGCGTACGTAGTCGCGCAGCGGTCGGGAGCGGCCGTCGAGGTGCCACTGCTCCAGCGCGCCGAAGTAGGCGCCGAACAGGTAGGAGCGGGCGATGACGCGGGCCCGTGCCGGGCTCTCGCCGGCGTCCCGCAGCAGGGCGGCCAGTCGCTCGGCCGCGCCGTCGAGCGCTCCGTAGACGGCGGCCCGCACGGAGGGCTCCTCCAGGACGTAGCGCATCCCCCGCCAGGGCCTGGGGCGTGTGTCCTCGGACGTGCCCGGACCCTCGTCGATGAGGGCGACGAGCCGTTCGAGCGTGCGCGGCAGGTCGCCGGGGTCGATGTGCCCGGCGTAGCGGTCGAGGCCGACGGCGGCGAGGGGGTCGGCGGTGAACAGGCCTTCCTTCGTGCCGAAGTAGCGGTAGAAGGTGCGCGGCGACACGCCGGAGGCCGCGGCGATCTCCTCGATCGTGACGTCGGCGTATCCGCGCTCGTCGAACAGGTCCATGGCGGTGTCCATGATCCGGTGGATCGCGTCCAGCCGGTTGCGCTGGCGAAGGGTCAGGGGCACGGGCCCAGCGTACTGCGTTTTCTTATATTGGCAGTAGCTGCCTAATTGACATCTTCTGCCAATTTGTCGATCCTGGAGGCGGAAGGAGAGGAGGACACGAAATGAGACCTTTCGAGATCGGGCTGGTGGTGGCCGACCTGCTGGCGCTGCTCGTGCTCGCGGTTCCCCCGTTGCGGCGGGCCAGGCACGTGGCGCCGCTCGCCGCGCTCGCCGCCGTGGCGCAGGTGCTGGTGGAAGGGGCGCGTGTGCCGCTCGTCCCCGCGTACGTCCTCGCGGCGGCGCTGACGGCCGCATGGGCGTGGCGGATGTTGCGCCCGCCGGTCCCCACCTGGGCGGGCAGGCTCGGCGTCGGGCTGTGCGCGATGGGCCTGGTGCCGGCCATGGCGCTGCCGATGCTGCTGCCCGTGCTGCGTTTCCCGCCGCCCGCGGGCCCGCACGGCATCGGCACGCTGACCTATCACTGGACGGACGCCGGCCGCCAGGAGATCCTCGGCCCCGACCCGGCCGCGCGGCGGGAGCTGATGGTGCAGATCTGGTACCCGGCCCGGCGTGACCCCTCGGCGCCGCGCACGCCGTACGTGGAGGATCCCGGCGTCACCACCGCGGTCGCCCGGCTCGCGGGCGTGCCGGACGCCACCTTCGGGCACATGCGGCAGTCGACCGGCAACGCCGTCGCCGCCGCCCCCGCCGCGCCCGGCCGCCATCCGGTGCTGGTCTTCCTGGAAGGGGCGCAGGGCTTCCGGCAGATGAACACGTTCCAGGTCGAGGCGCTCGTCTCCCACGGGTACGTGGTCGTCGCCGTCGACCAGCCGTACGCCGCGGGATCGGTGCGCTTCCCCGACGGGCGCTCGATCGCCGGGCTGCCCCGCGAACGCCTGATGCCGCTCGTCGACCAGAGCCTCAAACCCGCCGCCACGGCGCCGGTGCTGAACGGCCGCCCCCTCCCGGACGGCATGATCCCGCACCTCGCGCGGGACGTGACCTTCACGCTCGACCGGGTGGCCGGACTCGACCGGGCCGATCCTCGCGGCATCCTGACCGGTCGGCTGGACCTGCGGCGTACGGGGGTCCTCGGCATCTCGCTCGGCGGCATCGTCACCGCGCAGGCCTGCGCGCGAGAGCCTCGTCTGCGCGCCTGCCTCATCATGGACGCCCCCATGCCGGCGGGCGTGGTGCGCGACGGCATCGAGCAGCCCGCCATGTGGCTGACCAGGGATGCCGCGACCATGCGCCGCGAGGGCTGGGACGAGGCCGAGGTCCAGCGGCACCAGAGCACCATGCGAGGCCTCTACGACAAGCTGCCGGGAGCGGGCTACTTCGTGCTCATGCCGGACACGTACCACGGCGACTACACCGACGCTCCCCTCTGGTCGCCGCTCATGCGCGCGGCGGGCCTGGCCGGGCCGATCGGCGCGGAGCGGGCACACTCGATCATCAACGCGTACACGCTCGCGTTCTTCGACCGGCACCTGAAGGAGGCCCCCGCCGCCCTGCTCGACGGGGAACCTCCCTTCCCGGGGGTGCGGTTCGAGAGCCGCAGGTGACGAGGACGCCGGGGTCAGCGTGGGGTGGTGAAGCGGGACAGCAGATCGTCGGCGGCGGCGAAAGCGGCCACCACGTCGGCCGCCGTGCGCTGCCGCCGCACCAGGCCCACGGCCTGCCCGGCGTAGATGCCGGCGGTGTCGAAGTCGCCCTCGCGGCGGGCCCGCGCCAGCTCCGCCTGCGCCGTCTCGTCGGTGGCCAGTTCCTTCTCCCGGCCCGCCCACCGGTCGAAGAAGGCGTTGCGCAGGGCACGGCCGCCGTACTCGGGGGGCCAGCCGAGCCGCTGGGCGACGTCGAAGACACGCCCGTAGGCGGTGCCGGTCTCGCCGGCGTCGAGGACGCGCTGCCGCGCCGCCTCCGGGGCGGTCGTCTCCGAGCACCCGAGGAAGGCGGTGCCCACCCAGGCGCCCTCCGCGCCCGCGGCGAGGACGGCGGCCAGGCCGCGGGCCGTGGCGATGCCGCCGGCGGCCAGCACCGGGACGTCCACCGCGTCCAGCACGCTCTGCAGCAGGGGGAGCGTGGCCACGTCGGCGCGGCCGTGCCCGCCGCCCTCACCGCCGCGGGCGACGACCACGTCCACGCCGGCCCGTTCGGCGGCGCGGGCCTCGTCCGTGGTGCCCGCCTGGACGGCCACGGTGATGCCGGCCCTCCGCAGCGGTTCGACGTACGGCGGATAGTCGCCGAAGCTCACCGAGACCAGGTCGGGACGGGCGGCGAGCACCGCCTCGAACTGGGCGGGGTTGGCCGGCAGCGCCCAGGCCATCAGCCCGACGCCGTACGGTCGCCCGCTCGAGGCCGCCACGGCCGCCTGTTCGGTGACCCACGAGCCGGGAGCGGCGGGGGGCACGCCGACCATGCCGAGCCCGCCCGCCCCTGAGACGGCCGCGGCCAGCCGCCCGTCGCCCACGCCCGCCATGGGCGCGCCGACGAGCGGCACGTCGAGCCGGAAACGGCCGGTCAGCCAGGTGTTCGGCATCCTGTCGGCTCCTTCGGTGCTCCGGGGGAACGCCCGTCGCTCCACACCCGTCCTGACCATGGTGCCAGCCACCTGCGGCCCGTACCCGGAGGCACGGGCTTACGTCCTCTGCTGGGCCTTGAAGGCGCCGAGCCAGTAGTTCGGGGCGGACAGCCCTTCTCCGCGCGGCTTGACGGTGTAGGTGGCGAAGACGCTGTTGAGCAGCCACGGGTCCTTGTCGGGGCCGAAGTTCCGGGCCATCAGGTCGTCCTGCTTGAAGCCGTACGTGGCGACCGCCAGCCGGCCGGTGCCGCGGTAGAGGCGCATCTGGTCGCGCAGGAACGTCGACTGGCTCGTGAACCATGGGGAACTGGTCAGGAAGTCGCGCCAGGTGCGCTGGGGGAAGGGCTCGTCGATGGCGGCCTTGACGACCTGCCAGACCTTGGTGCCGGGGGCGAAGCCGTGACGCTGGGCGAAGTCCGCGGCGACGGGGTCCTCCAGGTGCCGTTTCCAGTGCCACACCAGCGAGAACTCGGTGACGAGGAACGTCTGGCCCGCGCGCATCCGCGGCAGGATGTAGTCGAGGAAGGCCTGCGCGTTCTCCGGCGCGGGCAGGTGGGGGTGGATGTCGACGCCGTCGATCTCCGGGGTCTCGCGGACGAAGGTCATCCAGCGCTCAGCGGCCGGGGTGCGGCGGTCGGGCAGGTCGAGGCGGTTGAGCGCGCCCATGTAGAGCCGGGTGCCGCAGCCGGCGCCGCAGTGTTCGCGCCGGTGGGTGATGACGTGACGGGCGACGGTCTCGTAGAAGGTGTTGAGCCGCTGGTCGCGTTCGGCGGGCAGGCTCTCGATGAACGGCTCGTTGCCGATCGTCATGATGTCGACCTTGCCCATCACGGTGGGCAGCACCCGGTCGAGGCGGGCCAGCTCCGCGGCCATCTGCGGGCTGCCGGGCGCGGGAAAAGAAGCCTGGTTGTACGGAAATTTCAGGCTCAGGATGGTGTCGTAACCGCGGTCCGCCACGTCGTTGATGGTGCGGATCGCGAAGTGCTCGGCGGGGTCACCGTCGTCGGCCGCGGGTATGGGGAAGAACCCGCGTACCCATCGGGCTCCGGCCTCCTTCAGTTCGCGGTAGTCCAGGGCGTCGAGGTTCTGGTTGAAGTTCGCCCCGAGTGCCCCGAGTGCCCCGAGTGCCCCGAGTGCCCGGGGTGCGGCCGGGCGGGGCTGGTCGTCCTGCATGGGGCCGCCTCCTCGGGCGGTGGCGTGGGCGGCGGGCGAGAGGGCGAGAACCGCGGCCAGGGTGATGATCGGCAGTCGGCGCAGCATGGTGGCTCCCTGATGCTGGGGGATGAGCGGTCGTCATGGCGCACTCGCCGGTCATGTTTGCGCTAACTCGATAGCGCTGTCAATGGCCGGTCCCCGGAGGACTCAGCGGCGCGGCGGCGCGGTGGACGCCCGGACCACCAGCTCCGGACGGACGAACCGGCTGACGCCGGACGCCGCCCCGGGCTTCGAGGGTGTCTCGATCTGGGCGATCAGGTGGTCGAGGCAGCGGCGCCCCACAGCGGCCAGGTCCTGGCGCACCGTGGTCAGCGGAGGCGTCAGGAAGGGGGCGAAGTCGAGGTCGTCGAAGCCGACGACGCTCAGATCGCCGGGAACCTCGCGGCCCAGCTCGGCCGCCGCCCGCAGGACGCCCACCGCCATCTGGTCGTTGGCGGCGAAGACCGCGGTCACGGAGTCGTCGGCCAGCAGGCGCAGGGCCCCGTCGTAGCCGGAGCTCGGCGACCAGTCGCCGACGACGGGCGGCGGCACCGGACGCCCCGCCCGCTTCAGCAGCCGCTGCCAGGCCGCCCTGCGCCGCTGCGCCGGATTGGACCCGGCTGGCCCCGCCACGTGGTGGACCGTGGCGTGCCCCAGCTCCAGCAGGTGGTCGACGGCCGCGCGGGCGCCGGCCGCCTCGTCCACGCCGAACGTCGGGTGCCGGTGTGCCGCCTTGCTGTCGGCGATGACCAGGGGCACCTCGTCGGACAACTGGAGGTGGGGCGTGTCGAGCACGCGCGCCTCGATCACGATCACGCCGTCGACCGCCCGGTCGGTGAGGCCGCGTACGGCCGCGCGCACGTCCTTCTCCGTGGGTGCGTCGACCACCGCGATGCTCACCGAGTAGCCGCGGGCCTGGGCGCCCGTCGCTACGGCCTCGACGATGCGCACGTTGAGCACGGCGCTGAGGTTGAACGTGACGACGCCGATCGTGCCGAACCGGCCGGTGGCCAGCGCCCGCGCGGCGATGTTGGCGCGGTAGCCGAGCTGCTTCATGGCCGTCTCGACCTTGAGCCGCGTGGCGGCGGTCACGCGGTCGTTGCCGTTCACGACCCTGGAGACGGTCTGGCCGGAGACGCCGGCGAGCTTGGCGACATCGGCCATGGACGGCCCTCCGGACGCTCTCGTGCCTGGTGCTCGAACCACGCCGGGCGTCTCCCTTCGTCATCGCAGCAGGGGGTGGAGCGTGAAAGGCCGGGACGGACCGGTCGGGGCCTGGCCGCCGGCCCTGTCGGCGCCGCTCGAGGAGGTGTCGCCGCCGACAGAGTACATCCCCGCCCGGGGCTGTGGAAATCGTTACCCGGCCCTCGAACGCCCGCACATCTTGTTTACGCAAACATGCTTATCACGACGTCAAGCCAACTATCTCCAGCACAGTGACCGGGGGCGGTCGATGAGAAACCTCACGGTCGGCATCTTGACGCTGATGGGCGACGGACATAGGTTTGCGCAAACATTAATCCGCTTGACCGGGGGATCCCTGCGATCAGGGACGGGCGGTACAGGTCGCAGACCGAACCGACGAAGAGGAGTCGCCATGCGGCGGCATCAACGGATCCTTGGAAGCCGGCCCGGCGCGGGCAGCGCCGGGCGACCCAGCCTGGGGCGACGCCAGTTCATCGGCGGGGCCGGCGCGGCCGCGCTCGCGGCGGCGCTCGCCGGATGCACGGGTGGTGGGCAGATGAGCCGGGAAAGCGGCGGTTCGAGCGGAGCCCTCCAGTGGTGGGACCAGTTCCGGCCGTTGACGAAGATGTTGCAGGACGATCTTTTCGCCCCCTACATGAAGGCGCATCCCGGGGTCACGATCGAGCGGCGCCAGATGGACGTGCCCGACCTGGGGCAGGCCCTGCAGGTCGGCCGGCGCAGCAACCAGATGCCGGACGTGCACTCGCTCGCCGGGCTGGGCACCTCCGCCGCGGCACTGGTCAGCGAGGGCTGGTTCCAGCCGATCGGCAAGCTCGCCGACTTCCAGGGCAGCCCGGTCGGGGAGTTCGTCTACGACGGCATCCACCGCTTCGACGGCGAGATCTACTCCATCCCGCCGTTCTCCGGCCGCTGGCACGAGGCGGTGCCGTGGTTCAACACCGCCCTGCTCAAGCAGGCCGGCGTCGACCCCGAGGAGGGGCCGGGCACGTGGGACCAGCTGCGCGACGTCGCCCGGCGCCTCACCAAGGGCACCGACGACGGCGTGTACGGGATCGTCGTGCCGAGCAAGGACGCCGAGTACCTGCAGATCCTGGTGAACCGGCTGGCCATGACCGCGGGCGCGCCGGGCGGCATCGACTGGGCGACCGGAGCGTACGCCTACGACGCCCAGCAGTACGCCGACGCCGTCGAGTTCCTGGTCGCCCTGCAGACCGACAAGGTCGTGCACCCCGCGTCCCCGTCGATGGGCGCCCGAGACGCCCGCGCCCGCTGGGCGGCGGGGCAGGCGGCCGTCTACCTGTGGGGAGCCTGGTTCATCGGCGGCCTGCGCGTGGACGAGCCGGAGGCCGTGGAGCGCGGGGTCGGCACCTGGCACATCCCCTGCCCCGAGAAGAGCAGGAACTTCGTCTACAGCCCGCCGCAGCCCGGCACGTTCTGGGTGTCGAGCCAGTCGAAGCGCGCCCAGGAGGCCGCCGAGCTCATGCTGCAGATGACGACCAAGGAGTTTCAGATCAAGCTGGCCGCCGCCATGGACCAGCCGCCCGCCCTGGCCGAGGTGGTGGAGGAGGCGGAGGTGCACCCGGCCTACCGGCAGTGCGTCGCCAACTTCCAGGACGACGTGAGGATCGCCCCGGTGCCAGAGGTGGGCACCCCCGCGGTCTGGCAGGTGCTGGCCGAGATGCGCGACGTCCATCCGAACCTCGGTGACATCGTCCAGTCGGTGCTGACCGGATCGACCTCCGACGTGGCCGGCGAGCTCCGCCGCTACAACGACGCGATGAGCGCCGAGCGCGAGCGCGCGATCAAGGCCGTCCGCGAGGAGAAGGGCGTCGAGGTCGACACGAAGGCCTGGGTGTTCGCCAACTGGGACAGGAAGGCGGACTACGACCAGAAGGCCTACGACGAGCGCTGAGCCGCGTCCCCCCGCGAACAGGAGCACGATGACAACGACAATCCGGCGGCGCGAGCGGCCGCCCGTGGCGGCCGCTCGGGACCGCGGCCGGCGGGGGCTGCTGAGCCGTCTGCGGCAGGACTGGTGGATCTACCTCTTCCTGCTCCCGACCGTCCTCGGTTACGGGGCCTACACCGTCTACCCGCTGCTGGCCTCGTGGTGGTTCGCCTTCCTCGACTGGCCGGGCTTCGCGACCGCGGGCACCTTCGTCGGCGTCGAGAACTTCGAGAGGCTGATCGGGGACGACCTCTTCTGGAACGCCTTCTGGAACTCGATCGTGTTCCTGGTGTTCGCCGTACCCCTGCGGGTGGGGCTCGCGCTGGTGCTCGCGCTCGTCCTGAACCGGAAGAAGACGCCGTTCAAGGGCTTCTTCCGCACGCTGTTCTTCCTGCCGGTCGTCAGCACGGGAGCCATCGTCGGCGTCGTGTTCACCCTGCTGCTCGACGCGAGCGGCCCGGTGAGCCTGGCGCTGGTGTGGTCGGGGCTGATCGACTCGCCGGCGAACTTCGCGGCCAACGCCGGCACCTCCCTCTACGCCGGGATCGCCGTGTGGGTGTGGAAGTGGCTGGGCATCACGCTGATCTACTGGCTGGCCGCGCTGCAGACGATCCCGCAGGGGGTGCACGAGGCCGCGATGATCGACGGCGCGGGCGCCTGGGCGGAGTTCCGTCACGTGACCATGCCGCTGCTCGTGCCGTTCCTGGTGATCATCACCCTGATCGACACGGTGGCCGCGTTCAACGTCTTCGACCTGATGCAGACCCTCACCGGCGGAGGCCCGTCGTTCTCGTCCGAGGTGATCGAGATCTTCATCTTCCGTACGGCCTTCCAGGCCACCGTCCCGCAGCTGGGATACGCGTCGGCGGCGGCGGTGCTGTTCGGGCTGCTGACCATGGCCTTCGCGATCGCCCAGGCCCTCGGCATGCGCTGGGCCAGGGGCAGGACGGGGGCGGCATGACGGCCGCCGCGAGAACGGGCGTGACCTGGCGTGCCCGCCTGTTCCGCCGTCCCAGCCCCGGTCAGGTGGTGACGGTCGTCCTGCTGCTGGTGCTCGGCGGCCTGTGGATCTACCCGTTCGCCTGGCTCGTCTCGGCGTCGCTGAAGTCCTCGCCCGAGATCTTCGGCCGCGGGCTCGACCTGTTGCCGGAGCAGCCGGTCTGGGAGAACTACGCGCGGGCCTGGACCGAGGTCGGCTTCGCCACGTACTTCGTCAACACGCTCGTCATCACCGTGGGCACCGTGCTGCTCGTGGTCGTGCGCAGCGCTCTGGCGGGCTACGTGCTGGGCCGCTACGACTTCGCCGGCAAGAAGCTGCTCATCGGGGTGTTCCTGGTCACCTTCTTCCTCCCGGAGGGGTACACGATCATTCCGATCACCCAGCTGACCGACCAGCTGAGCCTGCTCAACACGCACGTCGGCGTGATTCTCGGGCTGGGCGCGGGCGGGCAGATCGCCTCGACCCTTCTCTACGCGGGATATTTCCGGAGGCTGCCGAAGGAGCTGGAGGAGACCGCCCGCCTCGACGGAGCCGGGCATTTCACGATCTTTTTCCGTGTCATGCTCCCGCTGGCCTGGCCGATCACCGCCACGGTGGTCATCCTCACGTTCCTGTACGCCTGGAACGTCTACCTCCTGCCGCTGGTGTTCACGCTCAGCGAGCCCGGCCTGCGGACGCTGGCCGTGGGCATGACCGTCTTCGTCGGAGAGCGGGGCACCGACTGGTCGGGGATGGCCGCCGCGGCGGTCATCTCCCTGATCCCGGTGATCGCCGTCTTCGTCGTGCTCCAGCGCAAGTTCGTCGACAGCATCGCGGGAGCGGTGAAGCAATGACCGGAACGGAGATCCCTGACATGCCCGTCCCCGCCCGTGAGGCGCTCGTGACGATCGACACCCGCCACCCGGAGGGCCGCATCGACGACGACGTCTACGGCCACTTCCTGGAGTCCGCCTTCTTCGGCAACATCGAGGGCGGGGTGTTCGACGAAGGCTCGCCGCTGTCCGTCGACGAGCCCGGCCTGCTCCAAGGCGTGCGCGCCGACGTGCTGGAGCTCTGCCGCGAGCTGGCCCCCGGCCCCATCCGCTGGCCGGGGGGCAACTTCACCTCGGCCTACCACTGGGAGGACGGCGTCGGCCCGCGCGAGACCCGGCCCCGGCGGCTGGAGCTGGCCTGGGGCGGGCTCGAGAGCAACCGCTTCGGCACCGACGAGTTCCTGGCCTGGTGCGAGGCCGTCGGCGCGGAGCCGTACCTGGTGCACTCCTGCCGGGACGTCGACGAGGCGGTGCGCTGGGTCGAGTACACCAACGCCGCCCAGGAGACCGCGCTCTCCACCCGGCGCGCCCGCAACGGGCGCGCCGAGCCGTGGAAGGTGAAGTACTGGGGCGTGGGCAACGAGGTCTACGGCCCGTGGCAGATGGGCCACCGCACGGCCGAGGAGTACGCCGCCGCGGCCCGGGAGCACGCCAGGTTCATGCGCCTGGTCGACCCGGACATCCGCCTGATCGGCGTCGGCATCCCCTGGCAGCAGGAGAAGTGGACGCGCCCGCTGCTGCGGCAGGCGGGCCACCTGTTCGACCACCTCTCCCTCCACCTGTACGGCGCCGCCACCCACCTGTGGACGGGTGACGACTACGACGACGTCGTCGCCCAGTCCCTGTTCTTCGAACGGGAGGTGAACGCCTACTCGCAGCTCGTGACCGCGCTCGCCGCCGAGGCCGGCCTGGACCGCCCGCCCGCGCTCGCGCTCGACGAGTGGAACATGCGCCACCTGGAGCCCGCCGCCTGGCCCGATCCGCTGCCCGGCGACGACGGCGGCATCGCCCCGCGCGAGCTCCCCGACGTGCCGCCCGCCGACCGGCCGGGCCCCGTACGCGTGAACCGGTGGAGCCCCCGGACGGTCGGCGACCTCGTCTTCTACGCCGGGGTGTTCCACGCCATCCACCGCACCGTGGGCCTGCCCGCGCCGGTGAGCATGGCCAACCCGGTGAACCTGGTCAACGCCAACGGCGTGATCGTCGCCCGCCCCGGCGGCGCCGTGCGCTCGGCCATCTACCACGTCTGGCACCTCTACCGGCACCACCTGGGCCGGACCGTGCTGCCGTCGCGGGTGGACGGTCCGGCGCGGTCGGCGGCGGTCCGGCTCGGCGACAACCGAGGGCCGGACGGCCGCCTGCTCACCGAGCCCATGACCGTTCCCTACATCGACGTGTCGGCCACCCGCGCCGACGACGGTTCCGTACGGGTCGCGGTCGTCAACCGGCACCGCGACGAGACCGTACGCCTGCGGATCGTCCTCCACGGAGCCGCCGCGGACACCCCCGGGAGCGCGCGGGTCCGCACCCTCGGGGCCGGCGACCCGCACGCGATCAACACTCTCGCGGACCCTGACGCGGTCGCGGTGCGCGACCTCGGGCAGGTCGAGGCGAGCGACGGAACGTGGGCCGCCGGGCCGCACTCGGTGACCGTGCTGGCCTTCTGAGGCTGGCAGGCTGGGGGCCATGCGGTTCCGGGTACGCGAGTTCGAGCTGGCCCTGATGCACCGGATGCGCGACCTCAACGCCGGCCGGGTGGAGGACGCGCTCGCCGCCATGGGCGCGTCCAGGGCCGAGGTGCGGGCCGCGCACGCCCACTGGACCCGGCTCGCCCACGCGGCCCGCGCCCCCAAGGGAGCGGCGGTGTTCCGGATGGCGCTGGGCCCGCCCCACCACGCGGGCCCGCGCGCGTTCGGCAGCCTGACGTGCGACGTGCACCGGTGGGCCCTGCCGTCGTGGCCGGGCCTGGAGTTCGAGGTGCTGACAGGGCCGGGGGGCGAGGTCTGGAGCCAGTGGTTCGTCCGGCCCGGCGGCGGCGTGCGACTGACCTTCGCGGACCTCACGCCCTGGGCGTGCGTCGTCGCCGACGTGGGCACCAGTTTCCCCGGTGCCGTCCCGCTGGAGGGGCAGGCGCCGCACCACTGGGCGGTCGGGTTCGCCCACGCGGGCACGGCGTACCGTGCCCGCTTCGTGTACGGCCTCTACCAGCGTCTCGACCGGCTGGACGGCTGAGCGCCACAAGAGCAGCCCGCCGGCCGGGGGACGCCGCGCTATGCCGCGACGCCGGACTCCTTGGCCGCGCGCTCGATGGCCGCCAGCTCCTCGTGGGTGAAGCCGAGGTTGTCGACGGCGGCCACGTTCGCCTCCAACTGCTCGGGGCTGGACGCGCCCACGAGCACCGAGGTGATGCGCGGGTCACGCAGCGCCCAGGCGAGCGACAGCTGGGCCACCGTCTGGCCGCGCGCCTCGGCGAGTGCGGACAGCGAACGTACGAACGTCAGCACCTCCGGCGTCACCCGGTCCGCCGTGAGGAAACGCCCCTCGGCGGCGCGCGAGTCGGCCGGGATGCCGTCGAGGTAACGGTCGGTCAGCAGGCCCTGCGCCAGCGGCGAGTAGACCACGCAGCCGACGCCCTGCTCCTCGAGCACCCCGAGCAGGGAGTCCTCGATGCCCCGGTTGAGCAGGGAATAGGACGGCTGGTGCACCAGCAGCGGGGTGCCGAGCTCGCGCAGCAGGCGGGCGGCCTGGGCGGTGCGCTCGGGGGAGAAGTTGGAGACGCCGACGTAGAGCACGCGACCGGTGCGGACCATGTGGTCGAGCGTGGCCATCTGCTCTTCGAGCGGGGTGCCGGGGTCGTCGCGGTGCAGGTAGAAGATGTCGACGAAGTCGAGGCCGAGCCTCTCCAGCGACCGGTCGAGGGTGGCGAGCAGGTGCTTGCGGGAGTTGCCCATGCCGTACGGGCCGTCCCACATGGGGTTGCTGCCCTTGGTGGTGACCACGACCTCGTCACGCAGGGACCGGGGGAAGATCCGGCCGAACGTGGACTCGGCGGCCCCCAGCGGAGGGCCGTACCGGTCGGCGATGTCGAAGTGGGTGATGCCGAGATCGAGCGCCTTGTGCAGGATCGTGCGCTGGCTGTCGAGCGGCTTGCCTCCGCCGAAGTTGTGCCACAGGCCGAGTGACACGGCGGGGAGCAGGAGACCGCTGCGGCCGCACCTTCTGTACGGCTGGCGTTCGTAGTCCAAGGGTGTCCTTCCTGGGTGACGCGAAGCAGTGAAACGTTTTACGCAGCCAAGTTAAGCACTTTCTCCCTCTCGCCCGCCTCGCCCCGCGCGGCGGAGGACGGCGGAACTGTTCTTTACCGCGCGCGTCCCAGGTCGGCCGCCGGGCGGCGGTCCCATCAGCTCGGGCGGGCCATTGGGC
>NZ_JAAAHR010000147.1:0-25357 GCF_009908215.1 Nonomuraea sp. K271
ACATTCCGAACCCGGAAGTTAAGCTTCTCTGCGCCGATGGTACTGCACTCGGGAGGGTGTGGGAGAGTAGGTCGCCGCCGGACAGTTTTTGTAGGGGCTCCACGCTTGAGGCGTGGAGCCCCTTTTTTGTTTCGGTGGTCAGGTGACGGCGTCTGCCAGCAGCGGTTCGATCCGGTGGGGGATCTGGGTGGACAGGGCGATGGTGGAGTCGGTGCGTTGCACGGCGGGGGACGTCAGGATGTGGGCGATGATTTCCTGGAGGTGTTCCGTGGTCCTGGCGACAACCCGGCACAGCAGGTCGTGTTGTCCGCTCGTCCCGTGCACTTCCAGGATGTGGGGCACGGCGCGTAGCGCCTCCACCGCCTCCTCCAGGCGCCCCTGCGCGATCTGCAGCCAGACGAACGCCAGGATCGGATAGCCGGCTTCGGTCGGCGAGATGGTGGGGCCGAAGTCCTCGATGACGCCTCTGGCGGTCAGTTTCTCCACCCGAGCCTGGACCGTGCCCCTTGCCACCCCGAGCAGGCGGGCGAGCTCGGTCAGGCCGATGCGTGGGTTGGCTCGCATGGTCACGAGCAGGCGGGCGTCTAGATCGTCCACGAGGGCATCCTCCGCGACTGTGCGATTCGACCAGGAATCGGGTGATCTGGCATGCGGGAGCTAGCGTATCGCTCAGTCAAGCTGGTCGCTCTTGCCAGCGAAAGCGGGACTTGTTGTCATGTGGGGCATGTTTGAGGAAGCTCAGTATTTCGCCCCAGTCGAGGCTCAAGCGGATGGCTCCGTGGTGGTCGAGTTGTCCGCTTCGCACCCGGGGTTCGCGGATCCGGTGTACCGGACACGGCGCAACGCCATCGCCGGGTTGGCGGTCAACTACCGGCCGGGGACGCCCATTCCGGTCGCGGAGTACACCGAGCAGGAGCACGAGGTGTGGGCGACGGTCACCAGAGAGCTGGGGATCAAGCACGCGAAGTATGCCACGGCGGAATATCTCGACGGCGCCGCCAGGCTGGGTCTACCCCAGGACAGGATCCCGCAGCTGGAGGAGGTCTCGCAGTTGCTGGAGCCGCTGACCGGCTTCCGCTATCTGCCGGCGGCCGGTCTGGTGCCGCTGCGGGACTTCTACGGCGTGCTCGCGGACGGGTACTTCCACTCGACGCAGTACATCCGGCATCACTCCGTGCCGTTCTACACGCCGGAGCCCGACGTCATCCACGAGGTGATCGGGCACGCGAACGCGCTCGCCAACTCCCGGTACGCCACCCTCTACCGCCTGGCGGGCCAGGCCGCACGGCGCGTCGAAGGGGAGGAGGCGCTGGAGTTCGTGTCGAAGGTGTTCTGGTTCACGATGGAGTTCGGGGTCATGCAGGAGGCCGGCGAGCTCAAGGCGTACGGGGCCGGGATCTTGTCGTCGTACGGGGAGATCGAGGAGTTCCGCGGCATGGACATCAGGCCGCTGAATCTGTCCGCCATGGGCACGACGCACTACGACATCACGAAATATCAGGATGTGTTGTTCCGGGCCGAGTCGGTCCAGCACCTGGAGGACGTCGTCGGCGACTTCTGGACCACCTGTGACGACGATTCCATCGCAAAACTGGTCGCCGCTCGCGTCTTCTGACGCTTCGGATTGCTTGATCGCCGAATCAGTTGCTCACCGGACTGGTTGCTCGTCGGAGCGGCTGATCACCAGGGGGTGATTGCCGGGGTGGTCGGTGTCGGTGTCGCTGGTCCGTGGCGGGTGCGGGGTGTGCGTTTCTGGGTGACGAGCTTTTGCGGCGCTGTCGTGGCGGGTCTGCGGGCTTTGCGCGTGTAGGTCCACCGGGACGCTTGATCTTGACTCCGGGCAGGACCTAGCGGTGGGTCGTGAAATGTCGTGATAATGCTCGGGTGATCGCGCTTGGGGTGAGGGCGATGTCACGACTGGCCATCGTCCTTGCCCTGCTCCTGCCGCTGGTGTCGATGCCCCGTCTCGTGCCCACGACGATCCGCGCCGCGGAGCCCGCCGTGCTGGACGTGACCACGTCGTACGAGGTGCGCCGGCCACAGCAACGGCGGTTGGAGCAGCGCCCGCGCGAGGCGCGCCTGCCCCCGATCCCCGCCGGCAAGATCACCGAAAGGCTCGACCGTTACCTGCGGCGACGCCCTGGGCCGGTCGCGGCCATGGTCAAGGAACTGCAGACCGGGCGGGTCTACCGTTATCACCCCCGCGAGCGGTTGATCACGGCGAGCACCGCCAAGGTCCAGATCCTCATGGCGCTGCTGCTCGACACCCCGTGGAAGGAGCTGCCCGCGGCCGTCAGGCACGACGCCGACCTGATGATCCGCTACAGCGACAACCACGCCGCGGACCGGCTGTGGTTGAGCATCGGCGGGGCGGCCGGGTTCACCAGGGCGGGGAAGAAGCTGGGGCTGAGGCATACGCAGGGCGTACCGGGGGAATGCGTCGATCTGTATTGCTGGGCAATCACCAGATCGTCAGTGGAGGATCAGATCCGCCTCATGCAGGCGCTGGTGTCCGGTAAGAGCCCTCTGAGGGCCAAGGACCGTGAGAAGGCGCTCGACCTCATGGGGCGGGTCGTCGACGGGCAGGACTGGGGGATCAGCGCCGCGACGTGCAAGGGCGAGCGCGCGGCGTTGAAGAATGGCTGGCTCAGGCGCGTCTCGAACAAGCGCTGGGCCACGATCAGCGTGGGGCTGATCAAGGGTGACGGTCGCGACTACGCCGTTGCCGTGCTCACCGAGGGTAGCGCGGAGGTGGGCCAGGGCATCGAGACCGTCGAAGGCGTCGCCGAGCGCATCATGCGGGATTTCCGGAGATGCTCGGAGTGACGAGCCGGTAGCCCACGCCGCGTACGGTCTGGATGAGCTGGTCGTCCTCGTCGCCCAGCCGCGCGCGCAGCCGTTTGACGTGCACCGCGATCGTGTTCGTCGACGTGGTCGCCGTGGCGTTCCACACATGACGCATGATCTGCTCGCGGGTGACCGTACGGTCGGCGTTGCGCATCAGATACTGCAGCAGCTCGAACTCCCGCAGAGGCAGGTGCACGGTACGTCCGCCCACGCGCACCTGGTAGGCCTGTACGTCCAGCTCGACCCCGCCCACCGCCAGCACCTTGCGCGACTCGGGGGAGGCCGCCTGGATGAACGGCAGCAGTTCGGGCACCCGGTAGGGCCTGGCCACGCAGGCGGCCGCGCCTGCCGCGAGAGCGCGTACGGCCTGCTCGGCGTGGCCCTCCCCGACGCCGAGCAGCACGGGCACGGCCCGCGCGAGGCGTACCGCGCGGACGAAGTCCACGGCGTCGATGACCGGCAGCGTGGCAGCGACGAGCACGACGTCGGGCTGCAGGGCACCTGCCTGCAGCAGCCCCTGAGCGCCGTCGGGCGCGCCCGTGACGGCCACGCCTTCACGTTCGAGGGCGGCGGCCAGGGCGTCCACGACGGAGCCGTCAGGATCGGCGATAAGTAGTACGGGTTTGGTCCTCGTGTCCCCGTTCATCGTGGGTGCCGTCTGCTGTCGGGTCATCAACCGAAGCGTCCCGTGATGTAGTCCTCGGTGGCCTTCTGGGACGGGTTGGTGAACATGCGGGACGTTTCGTCCATCTCGATGACCTTGCCGGGTTTGCCCTGCTCGGCAAGGTTGAAGAAGGCGGTCCTGTCGCTGACCCTGGCGGCCTGCTGCATGTTGTGGGTGACGATGACGATGGTGTACTCGTCCTTCAGCTTGGCCATCAGGTCTTCGATGGCCAGCGTCGAGATGGGATCGAGCGCGGAGCAGGGCTCGTCCATCAGCAGCACCTGCGGTTTGACGGCGATGGCCCGCGCGATGCAGAGCCGCTGCTGCTGCCCGCCGGACAGTCCCGCGCCGGGTTTGCTCAGGCGGTCCTTGACCTCGTTCCAGAGGTTGGCGCCCTTGAGCGACTCCTCCACGGTGTCGTCGAGCTGCGCCTTGCTGACGCGGCCGTTGAGCCGGAGGCCGGCGGCGACGTTGTCGTAGATCGACATCGTGGGGAACGGGTTGGGGCGCTGGAAGACCATGCCGATCATCCGGCGTACGGTAACGGGCTCGATGTTGTTGCTGTAGAGGTCGTCGCCGTCGAGCAGGACCTTGCCCTCGACGCGAGCGCCGGGGATCACTTCGTGCATCCGGTTGAGCGTGCGCAGGAACGTCGACTTGCCGCACCCGGACGGGCCGATGAACGCGGTGATCGAGCGCGGTTCGATGGTCATCGACACGTCCTCGATCGCCTTGTGCGACCCGTAGTACGCATCGAGGCCCGAGACCTGAATCTGCTTGGACATATCTGCGGTTACCCCCTATCGGCGCCTGGCGGGTGAACGCCACCAGGCGATCAGACGCGCCACCAGGTTGAGCAGCATGACGATCAGGAT
The DNA here is from genome assembly GCF_009908215.1 of Nonomuraea sp. K271. Classification (NCBI taxonomy): domain Bacteria; kingdom Bacillati; phylum Actinomycetota; class Actinomycetes; order Streptosporangiales; family Streptosporangiaceae; genus Nonomuraea; species Nonomuraea sp. K271. Next base: position 4,387 of record NZ_JAAAHR010000147.1, read on the forward strand.
GAGTGTGAGCGCGCCGGTCCACGCCCGGTCGATAGCGGTGTCGTTGGGACGCGCCGCCTGGTCGAAGACGTAGAGGGGCAGGCCCATCTGCGGCCCGGTGAACGGGTCGTTGTTGATGGAGTCGGTGAAGAACACCGTCAGGAGCAGCGGCGCCGTCTCGCCCGCGACCCTGGCGACGGCCAGCATGACGCCCGTCACGATGCCGGTGAACGCAGTCGGCAGCACGACCTTGAGGATCGTGCGCCACTTGGCCACGCCCAGCGCGTACGACGCCTCGCGCAGGTCGTCGGGCACCAGCCGGAGCATTTCCTCGGCCGATCTGACCACGGTCGGCATCATGAGGATCGACAGCGCCATCGCGCCGGCGAAGCCGGAGTAGGGCATGCCGAGGAACAGGATCCAGAAGGCCAGCACGAACAGGCCGGCGACCACCGAGGGGATGCCGGTCATGACGTCGACGAAGAAGCTGATGGCCCGGCTCAGGCGGCCGCCGTTGCCGTACTCGACGAGGTAGATCGCGGTGAGCAGCCCGATGGGGACGGAGATGAGAGAGGAGAGCAGGACCTGTTCCAGGGTGCCGATGATGGCGTGGTAGGCGCCGCCGCCCACGTCGCGCGCGCCGATGCCGCGCATCGAATGGGTGAGGAACGTCAGGTCGAAGCGTGCCAGGCCGTTGCTGATCACCAGCCAGAGCACGGACACGAGCGGCACCACGGCCAGCGCGAACGCCAGATAGACCAGCCCCTGGACGATGCGGTCCTTGATCCGGCGGCCGGTCGAGATGTGCTGGATGGTGGTCATGTGTCGGCCTTCATGAGCTCTTTGCGCCGGTTGATGATCATGCGCGCGGCTATGTTGACGAGCAGGGTGATGATGAACAACACCAGGCCGGAGGCGATGAGCGCGCCGCGGCCGATGTCGCCGGCCTCGCCGAACCCGTTGGCGATGTTGGCGGCGATGCTGTTGCCCTGCGGGGTGAGGATCTGCAGGCTGATGCCGAACGTCGCCGGGAAGATCAGCGCGACCGCGATCGTCTCGCCCATCGCCCGGCCGAGGCCGAGCATCGCGGCACTGACCACGCCGGGGCGGCCGAACGGCAGCACCGCCATGCGGATCATCTCCCAGCGGGTCGCGCCGAGGGCCAGCGCGGCCTCTTCGTTCATCTTGGGGACCTGCAGGAACACCTCGCGGGAGATGGCCGCGATGATCGGCAGGATCATGATCGCGAGTACGATGCCACCGGCGAGCATGGTCTTGCCGCCGATGGCGCCCTCACCGGCGAACAGAGGGAACCAGCCGAGGTGGTCGTTGAGCCACTGCGACGGCTCCCTGAGCAGCGGCACCAGGAAGGCCACGCCCCACAGGCCGTAGATCACGCTGGGCACCGCGGCGAGCAGATCGATGAGGTAGCCGAGCGGTCCGGCCAGGCGGCGCGGCGCGTAGTGGGAGATGAACAGCGCCACGCCCACCGCGATGGGCGTGGCGATGACGAGTGCGAGTGCCGAGCTGAGCACGGTGCCGAACGCCAGCGCGCCGATGCCGAACACCTGGCTGCTGTTCGGGTCCCACGTCAGTTCGGTGAGGAAGTTGCCCTTGTTGGCCTGCAGCGCCGGGATCGCCTCGCTGATGAGGAAGACGGCGATGGCCGCCATGATCCCCAGCATGACGATGCCGGCTCCGGTGGACAGGTAGCGGAAGGGCCCTTCACCATGGCTGCGCCGAGAGGCGGACCGGCTCGTGGCCGGTCCGCCTTCACGGGTTTCCGTTTTGGTGGTCATGAGCTGTTAGGAGATCGCCTCGACAGCGGTGCGGACCTTGGTGAGCAGCTCACCCGACAACGGGGCGTAGCCCAGTTCCTTCAGCGACGCCTGGCCCTCGTCGCTGGCGGTGTAGGTGAGGAACTCCTTGACCAGCTTCGACTCCTCGGCCGACAGGCCCTTCTCGCAGGTGATCTCGTACGTCACCAGGACGATCGGGTAGGCGCCCGGCGTCTTGGTGGCGTAGTCGATCGACAGGGCGAGGTCGTTGCCGGTGCCCTTGACCTCGGCGGTCGCGACGGTCTTGGCCGCGCTCTCGGGAGTCAGCTCGACGAACTCGCCGGAGCCGTTGGCGACCTTGGCCTTCTGGAGCTCGGAGTTGTCGGCGTACGACATCTCGACGTAGCTGATCGCGCCCTCGGTGTCCTTGACCGAGGAGGCGATGCCGTCGGAGCCCTTGGCACCCTGGCCCTTCGCCTCGGCGGGCCATGCCTTGGCGGCCTCGTACGGCCAGTCGGCGGTGGCCTCGAGGAACTTGGTGAAGTTGTCGCTGGTGCCCGACTCGTCGGCCCGGTGGAAGGCCTGGATCGGCGTGGACGGCAGCGTGGCGCCGGGGTTGTCGGCCTTGATGGCCGGGTCGTCCCACTTGGTGATCTTGCTGTTGAAGATGCCGCCGAGCGTCTTGGGGGACAGTTGCAGCCCTTCGACGCCGGGCAGGTTGTACACGACCGCGACGGGGCCGGTCACCATGGGGATGTTGATGGCCTTGCCGGTCTTGCACCGGGCGTCGGCCTTGGCGGGCTCGTCGTCCTTCAGGGCCGAGTCGGAACCCGCCAGCGCGACCGTGCCCTGGATGAACGCCTGGATGCCCGCACCCGAGCCGCTGGGCTGGTAGTTGATGCTCACCCCGGAGTTCTTGGCCTGGAAGTCCTTCTTCCACTGGTCGATCGCGTTGGCCTGGGCAGAGGAGCCCGCGGCGTTGATCGTGCCGCTCAGACCGCTGTCTGCCGCGGCCTCGGTGGCGGCGGTGGCGCCGGTGGCCCCGGTGTTGTTGTCTGTGCCGCACGCAGCGAGCGAGAGCGCGCCGACGAAGGCGACGGCGGCGAGCCGGCCTGCATACTTCACGGTTGGGTTCCTCCCACTTGGTCCTCAGTCGCCATGAAGCTATGCAGCGAAGGTGACTCAGACCCCTAACGAGGGTGAACGTTCGGTGAACGCACCAGGTCACCCTCATGATGGGAGCTATGACTTATCGCGTATGCCTCGTGTGCATGGGCAACATCTGCCGCTCGCCGATGGCGGAGGTGGTGCTGCGCCGGACGCTCGCCGACCGCGGGCTGGGCGACCGGGTCACCGTCGAGAGCGCTGGGACCGGTCGGTGGCACGTGGGCGATCCCATGGACGAGCGGGCGCTCGACATCCTGGCCCGGCACGGTTACGACGGCTCGTCACACCGGGCCCGGCAGTTCGCGAGCGACTGGTTCGCCCGGTATGACCTAGTTTTGGCCATGGATCGGGACAACTTGTCCAATCTGCGGCGGGTGGCTCCGTACGAGGTGGAGGTGCGGCTGTTCCGGTCGTTCGACCCTTCCGCGCCGGAGGGGGCGGAGGTGCCGGATCCGTACTACGGGGGCCCCGAGGGGTTCGAGGAGGTGCTGGCACTGGTCAAGGCGGCATCCGAGGGCGTGGCCAAGCACATAGCCGATGAGATTGACTGACGACCTCGGCTCGTCGCACGGCCGGCGGCTCCACCGGGGTGTGCTGGACGACGGGCGCGAGGTGTTCGTGAAGAGCGGTCGGGGTCACGCCGAGCTCTTCGCCTCCGAGGCCGCCGGGCTGCGCTGGCTGGGCGAGGCGATCGAGGTGCCCGAGGTGATCGAGGCCGGGCCCGACCGGCTCGTATTGTCATGGATACGGCAGGAGCCGCCCAGCGCCGCGGCGGCCGAGCGTTTCGGTCGCGCGCTGGCCCGGCTGCACCGCGAGGGGGCGGACGGTTTCGGCGCGCCCTGGCCGGGGTTCATCGCCGAGTTGCCGATGGACAACGCGCCCGCCGCCGACTGGCCGTCCTTCTACGCCTCGCGGCGCGTGGTTCCGTTCCTGGAGAGGGCCGGGCTTCCGGCGCGGGAGGCGTCCCTGGTCGAACGGGCGGTGGACCGGTTCGCCGAGGTGGCGGGTCCGGCCGAGCCGCCCGCGCGCATCCACGGTGACCTGTGGAGCGGCAACGTGTTGTGGTCGGGCGGGTCGGGCGTGCTGATCGATCCGGCCGCCCACGGCGGGCACAGGGAGAGCGATCTGGCGATGCTCGCTCTGTTCGGGCTGCCCTACCTCGACCGGGTGCTGGGCGCCTACCGCGAGGAGTGGCCGCTCGCGGAGGGGTGGCGGGAGCGGGTGCCGCTGCACCAGTTGCATCCGCTGCTCGTGCACGTGGTGTTGTTCGGGGCCGGCTACCGGGAGGCCCTGATGGACGCGGTGCGGAGGGTGCTGGCTCTCTAGCCGTTCTTGCGCCGGCGGTAGGCGCGCTGCTGGCAGGCGCGTGAGCAGTAGACACGGGGCCGGCCGGACGGAGCCGGCTCCAACGGGCCGCCGCATTCCCGGCACGTTTCGTCACGCATTTCCTCACGCCGGCGGATGAGGACTTCGACACCGTCGAGAAGCCGGCGCAGGCCGAAGTCGAAGGAGTCCTCCAAGTGGTCCCAGCCGCCCGCGGCCCACAGGCCGGAGATCGCCGGATAGTGGTCGAGGCGTTCCCAGAGCCCGTCGCGCGAGCCCCACCATTCCTGCTCCGACACTCCGCTGCGCCGCTCCTCCCGCTGGGTCTCCACGAGGACCAGCGCCTCCCCGTCGACGAACCGGCCGAGCATGCCCACGACGGCGATGACCTCCGACGGGCGCAGCGCCGTGCCGGTCAGCGTGTCCAGCATGTAGTCGTAATGCGCGACGCCGTTGGGGCCGGGCACGTGGCGGGGCCCGCGCACCTCGGCCAACCACGGGTGCCGCTTGCGGATCTCCCACGCGTGCCTGGCCACGGCCTCCAGACGGGCCCGCCAGCCTCCCGTCCCAGGGGGGTGCGGGTGCTCGCCGAGCACGTCGTCGAGCATCAGGTCGACGAGCTGGTCGCGGCCGGGCACGTGGCGGTAGAGCGACATGGTCGTGAAGCCGAGCCGGTCGGCGACCTTGCGCATCGACAGGCCCGACAGCCCCTCGGCGTCGGCGAGCTCGACGGCGGCGCGCACGATCCTGGGCAGGCTCAGGCCCTGTCGCGGCTCGGGGTCGCCGGTCCGCCACAGCAGCTCGACCGCGTGGTCGGGGTCGTCCGCCCTGCCCCTCGCCATGTGCGCCCTCCTTGTTTATGGTGTACTACTACGTGTACGGCATAAACAGCAAAGGTGGTCCGAATGTTCCAGTTCCACGTGGCGCCGTCCGGCGACGACTCCTGGCCGGGATCCGCCGAACGCCCCTTCGCCACCCTCGACCGCGCCAGGGCCGCGGCCCGCGAGAGCGACGGTGACGCCGTCGTCCACCTTAGGGGCGGCGTGCACACGCTCGCGCGGCCGTTCGAGCTCACCGAGGCCGACGCCGGGACCGTCTACCAGGCGTACGGCTACGGCACCCCCGCGCAGGAGGAGCCCGTGATCAGCGGCGGCCGGGCGATCACCGGGTGGCGGGAGCGCGACGGCGTCTGGGCGGCCGAGGTCGGCGACCTGGAGACCCGCCAGCTCTACGTCGACGGGCGCCGCGCCGAGCGGGCCGCCGTCCCAGGGCTGCCCGGCGAGGCCCGCGCGACCGCCACCGGCTACGTGACCGACGTGCCGCTCGGGTGGCGCGGCCCCGGGGGCGTCGAGTTCGTCTTCCGGGGCGTCTACCCCTGGACGGAGGCCCGCTGCGGGGTCGCGGACGTCTCCCTCGAAGGGGACGCCACGGTGATCACCATGGCGCAGCCCGCCTTCGGGTGGGCGCGCGAGCTGTACAACTCCACGTGGGAGGGGCAGTCGTCGAGCGGGCCCGGCCTGCCGACCCGCGTCGAGAACGACGCCGCCTTCCTGGCCGAGCCGGGGACCTTCGTGCTCGACCGGTCGCGTCCGGGGCGGCACGTGCTGTTGTACCTGCCGCTTCCAGGGGAGAACCCATCCCGTACGCGGGTCGTCGCGCCCGTCCTCGAACGCCTGGTGAGCGTCACGGGGGCGCGCGACGTGGCGTTCAAGGGCCTGGTGTTCGCCGAGGCGACCTGGTTGCGCCCGAGCGCCGCGGAAGGGTTCCTGCACTACCACGGCACCGGCTTCTACGAGGGTGGCGGCACCGAGACGGCCGTCATCGGGGAAGGGGCGTCCGTGACGTATCCCGCCGATTACGTCACGATCCCTGCCTGCGTCACCCTCGACGCCACCGAGAACGTGCAGATCGAGGGGTGCCGCTTCACCCGGCTCGGCGCGTCCGGGCTGGGTGTCACCGGGGGCGCCGGTCCGGCGGTGCGCGGCTGCGCCTTCGACACGCTGTCGGGCGCCGGCATCGAGGTCTCCGGCAGCCACGCGACCTCGATTGAGGACAACCGGGTGCACCACATCGGGCTCGAGTTCAGCGGCGCGCCGGGCATCTCCGTGGCGGGCACGCGTGACTGCGTCGTCGCGCACAACGAGATCACCCACGTGCCGCACTGCGGGATCGTCGTGGGGCCAGGGCAGGGCGCCCGGATCCTGCGCAACCTCACGGCCGGCACCATGGAGGTGCTGGCGGACGGGGGCGGCGTCTACCTGTCGGGGCCGCAAGGCGACTCTCCGGACAACCAGGCGCTCGTCCAGGGGAACGTCATCGAGGACACGCGCACGCCGTACAACTTCGGGCTCTACACCGACTACGGGGCCTCGTGGGTGACGGTGGAGGGCAACGTCGTCCTGCGGGCCGACAACACGGCCGTGCTCCACGTGGGACCGCCGCTGGAGAACGTGGTCTACCGGGGGAACTTCTGGGACCAGGATCCGCTCGGACACGACAATCCGCCCAGCGGGGTCACATATGAGGGAAATGTGACGTACAAGGATGAACGGGAGCTTAACGCCGCAACCGCCGGCATCCGTGTCGAAGCCGGGCCTAGGCGTTGAGCCTGCGGACGACCTCGTCGTGGAGGGTGCCGTTGGTGCAGACCAGGCTGCCGCCCTCCAGGCCCTTCACGCCGGCCACGTCGGTCCACACGCCGCCGGCCTCCTCGACGATCACGGTGAGCGCCGCCATGTCCCACGGTGACAGCTCGGGCTCCGCGGACACGTCCACCGAGCCCTCCGCGACCATCATGTGCGACCAGAAGTCGCCGTACGCCCTTGTACGCCAGCAGGCGCGGCCGAGGTCGATGAAGTTGTCGAGCCGGCCCGTCTTCTCCCAGCCGCTGAAGCTGGAATAGGAGAACGACGCGTCATCCAGGGTCGAGACCGACGACACGGTCATCCTGGACGCCTTCGTCAGGCTCTTGCCGGTCCACGCCCCGCCCTCGGTGGCCGCCCACCAGCGTCTGCCGAGCGCGGGGGCCGACACGAGGCCGACGACGACCTCGCCGTACTCCATGAGCGCGATCAGCGTCGCCCACACGGGCACGCCGCGCACGTAGTTCTTCGTGCCGTCGATGGGGTCGATGATCCACGACCGGGCGCCCCACCCGGTCTTGCCGAACTCCTCTCCCACGACGGCGTCGCGGGGCCTGGCACGGCGCAGCGTGCCCCTGATGGCCTCCTCCACCGCGCGGTCGGCGTCGCTGACCGGAGTCAGATCTGGCTTGGTGTCGACCTTCAGGTCGACCGCCTTGAACCGCCGCATGGTCATGTCATCGGCGGCGTCCGCCATGACATGCGCGAGGCGAAGATCATCGTTATAACCCTGCACGATCGCCCACGCTACCCTGAGTCGTATACCGAACATCAGTCACCAACGTCTCTTTTCTGGTAGCCGGTATCCCTTTTCCCTGTCAGCAGTAAGTACGTCATGTCGAGAGATGTCGCTGATCTTCCCTGGTGATCCGCTCCATTTGCCCGCCCTTTGACGGCGAAAAGATTCACAGGTCGTCGGGAGCACCGTCGCGGCTGGACAGGAGGCGGCGGAGCGACTCCAGGCGTGCGGGGTCGGCGTTGCCAGCGGCCACCCAGGCGTCGAGCGCACAGCCATCGCCCAGGTGGGTGCAGCCCTTCGGGCACTCGACCGTGCCCTCCACCAGGTCGGGGAACGCGGCCAGCACCGTCTCCAGCGACACGTGGGCCAGCCCGAAGCTGCGCACCCCTGGGGTGTCGATGATCCAGCCGCCCTCGGGCAGCTCCAGGGCGACGGCCGAGCTGGAGGTGTGGCGGCCGCGGCCCGTGACCGCGTTGACCTGGGAGACGGCTCGGTTGGCGTCGGGGACCAGGGCGTTGACCAGGGTTGACTTGCCGACCCCCGAATGGCCGACCAGGACGCTGATGCGCCCGGTCAGATGGTCGCGCAGCTCGTCGAGAGAGCCGCCCTTGCGCACGACCACGTGCTCGACGCCCAGCGGTTCGTACAGGGCGACCAGGCTGCCGGGCGGGGCGAGGTCGGACTTGGTGAGGCAGAGCAGCGCGTCGATCTCGGCGTCGAACGCGGCCACCAGCATGCGGTCGATCATGCGGGGACGGGGCGGCGGGTCGGCCAGGGCGGTCACGATGACGAGCTGCTCGGCGTTGGCGACGACCGGGCGCTCGATGCCGTCGGTGTCGTCGGTGTCGTCGGCCGAGCGGCGCAACATCGAACTGCGCGGCTCCACGCGTACGACCCTCGCCAGGGTGTCGGGACGGCCGGAGACGTCGCCGACCAGGGCGACCCGGTCGCCCACGACGATGCCCTTGCGGCCGAGCTCGCGGGCCTTCATGGCGACCACCAGGCGACGCTGGGCCTGCTGCCGGCGTTTGGCTGCCGACCCCTTCGGGCGTTCCGGCTCGACCAGCACGGTGTAGCGGCCCCGGTCGACGGCGACCACGAAACCTCCGACGGCGTCCTCGTGCGCAGGACGGATCCGGGTGCGCGGCCGTGACCCTTTGCCCGGCCTGACCCGTACGTCGTCCTCGTCGTACTCCCGCTTTCTCAGCGGTCCGCTCCCATACGCTCGCTTCCCCTCTGTGGTCGGTGACAGGATGCTCGGTGACGCGGGCCGGGTGCGGCAGGGTGGTGCGGGCAGCGCGCGGTCACGTGCCGCCCATTTCCGACGTGCCCGGGGCTTCCCCCGCGAAACCAGCGGCGGGCAGCGGCCGGATCGCCGGTCTCACCGCAGATCCAGCATCGCCGTCCACATCTGGACGAAGTCCGGCAGGGTCTTGGCGGTCGTCGCGATGTTCTCCACCCGCACGCCGGGCACCGCGAGCCCGATCACCGCTCCCGCGGTGGCCATGCGGTGGTCGTCGTAGCTGTGGAAGGTGCCGCCGCGCAGTGGGCGCGGGCGGATGACCAGGCCGTCCTCCGTCTCCTCCGCGTCGCCGCCGAGGCGGTTGATCTCGGCGGCCAGCGCGGCCAGGCGGTCGGTCTCGTGGCCGCGCAGGTGGCTCACGCCCCGGATGCGGCTCGGGGTGCTCGCGAGCGCGGCCAGCGCGGCGATCGTCGGGGTCAGCTCGCCCACCTCGTGCAGGTCGGCGTCGATGCCGGTGATCTGGCCCGTGCCCGTGACGGCCAGACCGGCCGTGCGCGTGACGGTGGCGCCCATGGAGGTGAGCAGGCCCCGCAGGGCGTCGCCGGGCTGGGTGGTCTCGGCGGGCCACGAAGGGACGGTGACCGTGCCGCCCGTGACGAGCGCGGCGGCCAGGAACGGCGCCGCGTTGGACAGGTCGGGCTCCACCGTGACGTCTCGCGCGGCGATCGGGCCGGGCTCGACGCGCCACACGTCGCGCTCGCCGTCGTCCACCGAGACGCCGGCCGCCCTGAGCATCTGCACCGTCATCTCGATGTGCGGCTGCGAGGGCACCGGCGGGCCTTCGTGGCGGATGGTGACGCCCTTGTCGAAGCGCGCGGCGGCCAGCAGCAGCCCCGAGACGAACTGCGACGAACCCGACGCGTCGAGCGTCACCTCGCCACCCGTGACGGGCCCTTCGATCGCGAACGGCAGCGCGTCGTTGTCGACCCGGGCCCCCAGCGCGCGCAGCGCGTCGAGAATGGGCCCCATCGGGCGCTTGCGGGCGTGGGGGTCGCCGTCGAAGTGGACCGGGCCGTCCGCCAGGGCGGCCATCGGCGGGACGAAGCGCATGACGGTGCCCGCCAGGCCGGCGTCGATGCGCACGCCGCCGCGGACCGGGCCGGGCGTCACGTGCCAGTCGACCCCCGCGGCGCTCTCGCCGCCCGCCACCATCGTCGTGCCGAGCGCCCGCAGCGCGGCCACCATCAGGTCGGCGTCGCGGCTGCGCAGCGCACCGCGCACCACGCCGGAACCGTCGGCGAGCGCGGCGAGCAGCAGCGCGCGGTTGGTCACGGACTTGGAGCCGGGCAGCGAGACGGTGGCGCTGACAGGAGTGGTCGCCGTCGGTGCGGGCCAGAGCGGAGCGGGCATGGTCAAAGAGTACTGGGAGTGGCGGGACGCGGTCGAAGTCCAGCGCGCCGCCTCGAGCTGGGCCAGCCGGGCGGGCACACAGGAGCGGGAAGGACATGGCAGTGTGGTGTCATGTGCGGTAGATACGCCTCGGCGCGCAAGAAGCACGAACTGCTCGAGGAGTTCCAGGTCGAGCAGGACGGCGACCCTGACAAGGAGCTCGGCGCCGACTACAACGTGGCGCCGACCAAGAACGTCTACGCCGTCCTGAGCCGCGTCCCCGACCAGGCGCAGCGGGCGGTCCGCCAGCTCAGGGTCCTCAAGTGGGGCCTCGTCCCCGCCTGGGCGAAGGACCCGTCGATCGGCTCGCGGCTGATCAACGCCAGGGCCGAGACACTGGCGGAGAAGCCGTCCTACCGCCGGGCGTTCGCCAAGCGCAGATGCCTGCTGCCGGCCGACGGCTATTTCGAGTGGATGCCGGTCGAGGGCGAGAAGAAGAAGCAGCCGTACTTCATTCATCCCGCGGACGGCGGGGTGCTGGCCATGGCCGGCCTGTACGAGTTCTGGAAGGACCCGTCGCGCGGCGACGACGACCCGCTCAAGTGGCTGGTCAGCTGTACCGTCATCACGACCGACGCCGAGGACGACCTGGGCCGCATCCACGACAGGATGCCCATGATGATCGAGCGCGACCGCTGGGCCGAATGGCTCGATCCCGGGCTCACCGACACGGGGCGCGCCTCGGAGCTGCTGGTGCCCGCCAAGCCTGGGCGGCTCACGGCGTACGCCGTCTCCACGGATGTGAACAACGTCAGGAACAATGGTCCCCACCTCATCGAACGGCTGCCCGAGGCGGACGAGCCGGCACTGTTCTGAAGGTGTAAGAGGCGCAGCAAGTGGGCATTCGGTGAGGAAAGCGATGCAACCGTTCACTCGGTGTCACCGCCACATAGATCCCCATTGATTGCGCCGGGCGGGGACATCCGGGGAGTCCCGGCCGCGGGCTGCCCTCATCCACCCGGAGGTGCGGATTCGTGGACGTCACGACCGCTCGTGAGCGGCTGAAAGACATGCTCGCCGAACTGGACCGCTCGATCAGGGTCCTCAAAGGCGACCCCGTCGCGGTGCGCGAATACTCGGCGGCCGACGCGGGCTCCGACCTGACCGACACCGACAGCGCGCAGGCCATGCTGACCGTGGCCACGGCGCAGCGCCGCGCGGTCGTGGAGGCGATCGAGCGCATCGACGAAGGCGTGTACGGCAGGTGCGTCGACTGCGGCAAGCCCGTGCCCGAGGGCCGGCTGGAGGCCCGCCCCGATGCCGCGCGGTGCGTGCAGTGCCAGGCGAAGCGGGAGCGCCGCCGCTGAGCGTGCCCTGACCGGGTCAGGAGCCGCCGGCCACGAAGAACGGCGGCTCGTACGCCCAGCGGGACGTTCAGCGCTTGCGGGCGCTGGCGACCAGGTGGATGCCGACGGTGTCGTCGTCGTCGGGATGGGCCTCAAGCTCGGTGCGCACGATATAGGACAGGGCGCGCGCGTCGGACGAGAGCACGTGGTCCACCGTGGACGGCGACAACACCGTACGCGGACGCATCCACTCCACCTCCAGACCGGTGCCCGCCAGCAACTCGCGCAACTGCCCGCTGCTGAAGCAGCGGGTGATGCTGCCGTCGGGCCACGGCACGAGCATGACCTCGCCGGTCTGGCGAAGATGCTGCCACTGGCCCTGCTCGGCCAGGATCGCCATGCCCAGCACGAGCGAGTCGACGCACACCAGCGCCCGCCCGCCGGGACGCAGCACTCTGGCCACGTCGCTCATCGCCGACTCGGCCATCAGCTCGACCGACATCGCGCGCTCCTCCGCGAGCACGGCGTCCACGCTCTCATCGGGCAGGAACGACAGGTCGTCCGCGCGTACGTGACGGACGCGGTCGGCGTCGCGCAATCGGGACTGCGCGTCCACCGTGCGGCGGAAGTCGAGCACCTCGATCACCCGGTGCCCGGCCCTGGCCGCCTGGCCGGACCACCGGCCGCGGCCGCCGGACAGGTCGAGAATCACGGAGGGCTGGCTGGGAAGCCATCGGTTCAGTTGCTCGGCGGCGACGGCGCGATAGAAGGTCCAGTACGGCCCGAGCGTCCCTGAGCCGTTCAGTTCCTCGGCCGGAATGGGCAGCACACGCGACTCCTGGGTTACGGAAAAAGGGCTACCAGCCGGTACGTTATGACGTTCCCCGCACCGGGTCCTTCGTACCTTCTATCTTGCGGGAACAGACAAGGGCGCGGGGGTGTTGCGACGAGCATGCTCACATTGCTCAGCCCCCGACCCGCTGACCGGAAGTTCACGGGCCAGCGGGTATCCTCCCCTGAGTACGGTGTTCCGCCACAGTCGGCCACCGGTGATCTTAGGGGGGTGGGTCCGGTGCCCGCGACAGGCGCGGAGACGCTGGAGCAGCGAAGCGAGCGATTCGAGCGCGACGTCATGCCGTATCTCGAACAGCTCTACTCCGCCGCGCTCCGGATGACCCGGAATCCCGCGGACGCGGAGGACCTGCTGCAGGAGACCTTCGCCAAGGCGTTCGCGTCGTTCCACCAGTTCCAGCAGGGCACCAACCTCAAGGCGTGGCTCTACCGGATCCTCACCAACACCTTCATCAACAGCTACCGCAAGAAGCAGCGGGAGCCGAAGCAGTCGGGCGCGGAGGAGATCGAGGACTGGCAACTCGCGCGGGCCGAGTCCCACACCTCGAGCGGGCTGAAGTCGGCCGAGGTGGAGGCGCTCGACCACCTGCCCGACGGCGACATCAAGGAGGCTCTGGCGGCCCTGCCGGAGGAGTTCAGGATCGCCGTCTACCTGGCCGATGTCGAGGGCTTTCCCTACAAGGAGATCGCCGACATCATGGGCACTCCGATCGGCACCGTGATGTCGAGGCTGCACAGGGGACGCAGGCAGTTGCGGGGCCTCCTTGAGGACTATGCTCGCGAGCGTGGCCTGGTCCCGGCGGAGGGATCGAAATGAGCTGTGGCAATCCGCACGACACCGACTGCCGCGAGGTGCTCGACAAGGTCTACGCCTATCTCGACGGCGAGCTGACCGAGAGCGACGTCGCCGGCATCCGCGTGCACCTCGACGAGTGCAGTCCGTGCCTGCAGGAATATGATCTGGACAAAGCGGTAAAAGCGCTCGTGCACAAGCACTGCGGCTGCGATCCGGTCCCGGCCGACCTGCGTTCCAAGGTCCTGGCCCGCATCGCGCAAGTGAGGTCGGAGCTGGCCGACTAGGATCGACCGCATGCGCGTGTTGGTCACCGGGGGTGCCGGGTTCATCGGTTCGAATCTCGTCGATCGCCTGCTGGCCGACGGGCATGAGGTCGACGTGGTCGACGACCTGTCCTCAGGGCGCCGGGGCAACCTGGCGCAGGCGGCCCAGAGCGAGCGGTTCCGGCTGCACGAGTTCGACGTGCGCGACCCCGCGCTCATCGGGCTGGTCGCCGACCTGCAACCCGAGGTCATCTGCCACCTCGCCGCGCAGATCAGCGTACGCAAGAGCGTCGCCGACCCGGTGCACGACGCCTCCGTCAACGTCGCGGGCACGGCGTCCGTGCTGGCCGCGGCGCACGAGGGGCGCACCCGTAAGGTCGTCTTCGCCTCGTCGGTGGCGGTCTACGGCAGGCCGGCGACGATCCCCGTGCCGGGTGACGCGCCCACCGACCCGCGCTCCCCTTACGCGGCCTCCAAACTGAGCGGCGAGACCTACCTCGCCACGTTCCGGGCCCTTTACGGCCTCGAATACACCACGCTGGTGCTCTCCAACGTCTACGGCCCGCGCCAGTCGCCCGAGGGCGAGGCCGGCGTGGTCGCCATCTTCACCGAGGCGCTGCTGTCGGGCACGCCCACGGTCCTCTACGGCGACGGCACCCAGACTCGCGACTACGTCTACGTCGACGACGTGGCCGACGGCTTCGTCAGGGCGTGCGGCGCCGAGGGCAACGGCCGCAGGTTCAACCTCGGCACGGGCATCCAGACCAGCGACCGCCGGCTGCACTCGCTCATCGCCGACGCGGCGGGCGCCCAGGACAAGCCAGGGTTCGCGCAGCCGCGCCTGGGTGACCTGCCGGCGATGGCGGTCGACCCCGTGCCGGCCTACGACGGGCTCCGCTGGCAGCCGCGCACCGACCTGTCGACCGGTGTGAAGAAGACCGTGGAGTGGGCCGCCGCGCATCGCGTCTCGTAGTTGCTTGATTACGCTTTGCTTGCTATTTCACACTCGGGCGGTGCGACCACGTCCTCTTCTGTAGCGTGAAACTCCACAAGCCGACCGTGGAGGCATGCGTATGTTGAAGGCTATGGTCGCCCGGCTGTTCATGGCCGCCGTGCTGGCCGCTCCGATGGTCATGGTGATCGGGGGATCGGTTCCACCAGGGGTCTCCTGGACCTGACCGCCGTGGGGGGCCGCAATGCGTGATCTGCCGTGGCCCGCAAGGGCCTATCTGGTCGCTGTGATCGGGGTGGCGGCCGTTCTCATCGTTCGCGGCGTCGTGGTCTCCGGTGCTCCCGTGGCTCCGGAGAACCTCGACATTCTGCTCGTGCTCGCGCTGCTGTTCCTGGTGTGCGAGTCGATGCCCACGTTGCTCAACGTGGAGCAGTTCGCCGTCTCGGTGAGCTTCTCGGCCTCGCTGGCCGCCGTGGTGCTGCTCGGCCCCGAGGGGGCGGCGCTGGTGGGCCTGACCGCGGTCGTCAGCGTGCGGCCGGGCCTGCCGTGGATCAAACGATTGTTCAACGGCGCGCAGTTCGCCATCTGCGGCTTCGCGGCCGGTTGGGTCTACGTCGCGCTCGACGGGCAGGTCGGCGTGCCCCAGGTCAACGCGTTCGACGACCTGATCGGCCCCTACGTCGCGGCCACCGCGGTCTTCGTGCCGCTCAACATCGTTCTCACCCTCACCGTGATCGCGCTGGCCACGGGGTCGCGCGCCACCGAGGTGCCGATGCGCGGCATGGTGCAGTTCCTGCTGTCCTATTTGGGCTATGGCACGTTCGGGCTGCTGGTGGCGGGGTTGTGGGCCACCGTGGCGTCGATCTCGGCGGTGCTGGTGCTGGTGCCGCTCTTCGTGGCGCGGTGGGCGTTCGGCCAATATCACGCCCAGCAGCGCTCCTACGACGCCACCATCGCCGCGCTCTGCCAGGCCGTGGAGACGAAGGACTATTACACGCGCGGCCACTGCACGCGGGTCTCGCACGCCTCCTCCATGATCGCGCAGGAGATCGGCATGGGGGTCGAGCGGGTGCGGGCGATCCGCTACGCCGGCATGCTGCACGACGTGGGCAAGCTCGGCGTGCCCACCAAGGTGCTGCAGAAGGACGGGCCGCTCACCGAGGAGGAGTTCGCCGCGATCCAGCTGCACCCGATGAGGGGGCTGGAGATCGTACGCGGCATCGGGTTCCTCGACGAGGCCTACGCCGGCATCATGCACCACCACGAGCGCCACGACGGCACCGGCTACCCGATGGGCCTGGCCGGTGACGAGATCCCCGAGTTCGCCAAGGTCATCGCGGTGGCCGACGCGTTCGACTCGATGACCTCCGACCGCTCCTACCGCGGCGCGCGGCCGGTGCCGGTGGCCGTGGAAGAGCTGCGCAAGTGCGCCGGCACCCATTTCGACCCGGTCATGGTGGCGGCCTTCATCCGGGCGCTCGAGCGCGAGCCGTGGCAGTCGCCGCCCCGCATCGACCCGCCGCCTCCCGAGGCCGCCGAGTCCCCGATCAAGGACCACGACGACCCGACCATGCCCATCGAGGTCGTGACGGGTCAATGATCACCACAGCGCGTCCACGGCGGCGGGCCGAGCGGTCCGTGGGCACGGTCCTGCGCCGGCTCGACTCGGGGCAGCTCCTGCTCATCTGCGCGGCCGGGCTGGTCGCGGTGGCGGGCGTCGGCTACACCGCCGCCGCCGGGCTCGACCGCCCGGAGATCGCGGTCGCGTTCGGCGCGCTGATCGCGGTCGGCGAGCTGGCCAGGCTGACCATGCCGGGCAACAGGGAGGTCGCGCCCATCGGGGCCGCCGCGGCGCTCGGCTACACGTTGCTGCTCGACCTCAGCCAGTATCCGCTGCGCCACCCCGCGCTGCAGGTGGTCGCCGTGATCGCGGTCGGCATGATCGCGGGAGCGCTGCCGCACCTGGCCGTCGGTCGTCCGCCGCGGCTCGACGCGATGGCCAGGCGGCTGCTCATCGGCGCGTTGCCGGCGTTCGTGTTCCGGCCTCTCGCCGACCCTCTCTACGAGCTGACCAAGCCGCCGACCAGCACATGGTGGCCCGCGCTCGCGGCCATGGCCACGCTCATCGCGATCACCTTGCTCATCGACGTGCTCATCGCGGCACTGCTGAGGGCGGAGCAGGTGCGCACGGCGTTCCGGGTGGCGGTGCGCGACGAGATCAACATGGCGTTCCCGCTGGGCGCCGCCGTGGGGTCGTCGGGTGTGCTGCTCGCGCTGGCCACGCACAGCATGGACCTGGTGGCGCTGCTGGTGTTCGCCGCGCCGCTGCTGGTCACCCAGGTGGCCTTCAGGAAATACGCCGGCATCCGCGCGACCTATCTGCAGACCGTACGCGCCCTGTCCCGGGTGACGGAGGTGGGCGGCTACGTCGAGCCCGGCCACTCGCGCCGGGTGAGCCGGCTGGCCGTGGCCATCGGCAGGGAGCTGGGCATGGCCGAGCCCGAGCTGCTGGAGCTGGAATACGCGGCGCTGATGCACGACATCGGCCAGCTGTCGTTGCGCGATCCGATCCCCGGCGGCGCGACCGTGCTCACCGAGCCCGAGCAGGCCCGCCGCATCGCCGAGCTGGGTGCCGAGGTGATCAGGCAGACGGGCGTGCTCGACCGCGTGGCGGAAGTGGTCAGGCGGCAGTGCGACCCGATCACCGAGGATCCGCCGCTGTCGAGCCGCATCATCAAGGTCGCCAACGCCTACGACGACCTGGTGGGGCCTTCGACCGACCGCGACCGTGCCGGAGCCGCGCTGGAACGCGTCCGGCAGTCGCCCGGCGGCTCCTACGACCCTCACGCGATCGAGGCGCTCGGGCGCGTGATCGATCGCGGCCGCGTCTAAGCTGTTGTCGGCCCGACGCATTCAGCCGCCCGCGGAGCGCTCCTCATTGTGGGGTTCCTACAGATCGTGCTGGCCGCTTCGGTGGTTTCGAGGGAAAGGGGTCAAGCAGGCGGCGGCCATAGGGTGGTCGGCGTGCTTACTGAGACGCTCGGACCCGTTCTGGTCGCCAACCGAGGTGAGATCGCGCGGCGAATCATCCGCACGGTCAAACGGATGGGCGTGCGTGCCGTCGCCGTGCACTCGGAGGCCGACGCCGACCTGCCCTTCGTCCGCGAGGCCGACGAGGCGGTGCTGATCGGCCCCGCCAACCCCGCGCAGAGTTACCTCGACGCCGGCAAGGTGCTGGAGGCGGCCCGCGCGACGGGCGCGCGGTCCGTGCACCCGGGCTACGGCTTCCTCGCCGAGAACGCCGCATTCGCCAGGGCCGTGATCGAGGCGGGCATGGTGTGGATCGGGCCCGCGCCCGAGACGATCGACAGGATGGGCGACAAGATCAACGCCAGGAACCTCATGGAGGCCGCGGGCGTCCCGGTCGCCGCGGGCACCCGCGAGCCCGTCACCGACCTGTCGCTGGCGCTGCGGGCCGCCGAGTCCATCGGCTACCCGGTCATGGTCAAGACCGCGGGCGGCGGCGGTGGCATCGGCATGAGCGTGGCCTACGACGACGAGGGCCTGGGCAAGGCGTACGACCAGGCGGCCAGGGCGGCGGCGAGGTTCGCCGGGAGCGCGGGCGACGCGCTCGACGGGCCGGCCGTGCTGCTCGAGCGCTACATCGAGCGGGCCCGTCACGTCGAGGTGCAGATCCTCGGCCTGCCCGACGGCCGGGTCGTGGCGCTGGGCGAGCGCGACTGCTCGGTGCAGCGCCGCCACCAGAAGGTCGTCGAGGAGTCGCCGTCCCCCGGCATCACGCCGGAGCTGCGCGAGCGCATGCTGGCCGCCGCCGTGCGGGTCGGCGAGGCCGTCGGCTATGCCGGCGCGGGCACGGTCGAGTGCCTGGTCGACGCCGACCGCCAGGATTTCGTGTTCCTGGAGATGAACACCAGGCTGCAGGTCGAGCACCCGGTCACCGAGCTGGTCACCGGCGTCGACCTGGTCGAGCTGCAGCTGCGCGTCGCGGCGGGCGAGAGCCCCGAGGTGCCGGCCGAGCCGACCGGGCACGCGATCGAGTTCCGCGTCTACGCGGAGGACCCGAAGCGGTTCTTCCCTGGCCCCGGCACGATCACGACGTGGGAGGAGCCGGTGGCCGACGGCGTGCGCGTCGACTCCGGCTACGAGGCGGGCAACACGGTCACCCCGTTCTACGACCCGCTGATGGCCAAACTCTGCGTACGCGGAGAGAGTCGCGCCGACGCGCTGGAGAAAGGCCGCAAGGCGGTCGCGGCGTTCACCGTAGAGGGACCCAAGAACAATCTGCCATTCTGTGCGGAGCTGCTGGAGAACGCGGAGTTCGTCGCCGGCGACTACGACACCGGTCTGGTCGCGCGCATGCGCGCCTAGGCCGCGGACATTATCGGATCAGGGAAAGAGGGGAGTCGCGGTGGCTGAGGTACGCGCCGAGATGGTGGCCAACGTGTGGAAGGTCGTCGTCCGCGAGGGCGACACCGTCTCCGAGGGGGACACGCTGGTCATCCTCGAGTCGATGAAGATGGAGATCCCGGTGCTCGCCGAGGACGACGGCACGGTGGCCCAGCTCAAGGTGGCCGAGGGCGATGTGATCCAGGAAGGCGACCTGATCGCCGTCATCGACGACTAGCGACGTTCGCTCGCGGCCAGGAACCGGACGCGGTCGACGACGACGCGCTCGATTGTGCCCTTGCCCACGACGGCGTGCTCGTCGTGGGCCTCGAAGGCGAAGGTCAGGCGCCGGCCGTCGACCCGGGTCAGCTCGACGCCGACGCGTACGCGGGTGCCGAGCGGGCTGGCGGCCACGTGCTCCAGCTCGACCCGGGTGCCGACGGACGTCTGGCCCGGCGCGAGGTGCCGCTCGACGGCGCGCACGGTCGTGGCCTCGGCCAGCGCGAGCAGCCGGGGCGTGGCCAGCACGGGCACGTCTCCGCTGCCCACGCTCTTGGCGGTGTCGTCCATCTCGACCACGAGGAGCGACTGGGCACGAAGACCGGGAGCGAGCGTCATGGGATCAGCCTAGCGATCCGGTCGTTGAGTTCCGGGAAACGCGGACAAGCCCCGGCGTCAGGCCGCAGGATAGAGTTTGTACGGCTTGAGGCATTTGAGTGGCATGTGGGACAGGTGAGTCGTACACTCTCTGAGTTCCGTGACCACTGTGTTACCTTACCGCGATAAAAGTTCGCTTTGTTGGAGACTCGCGGGGTGGGAGAGGTTACCGGAGTAGGGGGATAACGGGGGCGTCATGGTGGCACAAGGGACGACGCTGGCGGGGCGGTATCGACTGGATACCCGCATCGGCGCCGGCGGCATGGGCGAAGTGTGGCGGGGCGAGGACATCGTCCTGGCCCGCACGGTCGCCGTCAAAGTGCTGCTGCCAGGCCGCATGGAAGACCCCGGGTTCGTCGCTCGCTTCCAGGGGGAGGCGCGGGCGATGGCCACGATCAACCACTCCGGCGTGGTCGACGTCTACGACTACGGCGTCAGCGGCGACACCGTCTACCTGGTGATGAAGTTCGTCGACGGCGAACCGCTCGACCGCTTACTGTCCAGGCTGGGCCGCATCGCGCCCCAGCAGGCCATGGAGCTGATCGCGCAGGCCGCCTCGGCGTTGCAGGCCGTGCACGACCAGGGCATCGTGCACCGCGACGTCAAGCCGGGCAACCTGCTCGTGCAACGCGACGGCACGTTGGTGCTGACCGACTTCGGCATCGCCAGGTCCGATCTGGCCAACCGGCTCACCGACGCCGGCATGGTGCTCGGCACGGCGGCCTACTGCGCGCCCGAGCAGGCCGAGGGCGCGCCTGTCACGCCCGCGGTCGACGTCTACGCGCTCGGCGTGGTCGCGTACGAGTGCCTGATGGGGCAGCGGCCGTTCGACGGCGACAGCGCGGTCACGATCGCGCTCAAGCACATCCGCGAGGCCCCGCCGCCGCTGCCCGCCGAGATCCCCCCGGCGGTGCGCACGCTGGTCGAGGTCGCGCTGTCGAAGGAGCCGGGCAGGCGCTACCCGTCGGCCAAGGCCATGAGCGAAGCTGCCCGTGCGGCCGCCAGCGGTCAGGCCTCTCCGGTGCCCGAGCCGGTTCAGGCGCCCCCCGCAGAGCCGGCGGCTCCGCCGATGGAGGCGTACCAGACGGGTGCGCACCAGCAGGTGGACACAAGCGTGTCCGAGCGCCGCGGGGGCAGCCGGCGGGCGGCGAAGGCGCCGCGCAGGACCGGCCTGATCACGGGCATCGCGGTCGCGGTGGTGCTCGGCGCGGGCGCGGGCGCCGTCGCCCTGACCGGCATGACCCCCGGCGAGCCGCAGATCACCACGACTGCCGAGCCGAAGAACGACACCTCGCCCATCGACCCGCCTCCCAAGAGGAGAACCGCCAGGCCGACCGAGCCGGAGCCGACGACCGAGGAGCCCAGGCCCACCTTCACGCGGCCGCGGCCGCCCGAGACGAGGCCGACAAGGGAGCCGACCAGGACGCCCACCCCCACG
>NZ_JAAAHR010000148.1:0-25350 GCF_009908215.1 Nonomuraea sp. K271
TCCCCGCCCTTCGCGCCGTCCGCGTGTGCCGTCCCGTCGGCGGGCCCCGACGTGAGCGGGGGCTCCGGGTCCGGGAGCGCCGTCGCGGGCTCGCCGGGGACCGCGACGGCGGGGACGGGGATCTGCGTGCCGTCCAGGAAGGCCTGAGGGCGTACGTCCGCGGCCGGGACCAGGACCGGCCAGTAGATCCCGTACGGTGAGGCGTTGCCGGGCGGGGTGAGGCCGTAGAAGCCCGGGTAGCTGGCCAGCCCCGTCTCCACCACGGCCTCGGAGAAGGCACGACCCGCCGTGCGTTCGTCGGCGTCCATGACCGTGATCCGCAGCAGGCCGGACTCCGTGAGCGTCACGTCCACCGCGTCGAACGACTCGCGCGGGATGCGTGCCCAGACGGCCTCCTCCGCCACCCGGGCCTTGGCCTCCACGTCGAGGCCCGTGAGCACCAGGGTCATGGTGTTGCGGTAGCCGCCCAGGTGGTTGACGGCGACCTTGAGCGTGCAGGGAGGCGGCTCGCCGCGTACGCCGGAGACCAGCACCCGGTCGGGCCCGTCGTCGGCGAGCGTGATCGTGTCGAACCTGGCCACCACGTCGGGGCCGAGGTAGCGGGGGCCGCCCAGCTCGTACACCAGCTGGGCGGTGACCGTGCCGACCGAGACCAGGCCGCCCGTGCCGGGATGCTTGGTGATCACGGCCGATCCGTCCTGACGCAGCTCCGCGAGCGGGAAACCGCAGTGGGCGAGATCGGGTACGTCCTGGAAGAACGCGTAGTTGCCGCCCGTGGCCTGACAGCCGCACTCGATGATGTGTCCGGCGACCACCGACCCCGCCAGCGGGTCGAGGTCGCCGGGCCCCCAGCCGTACCGCCAGATGCCGGGCCCTGTCACCAGGGCGGCGTCGGTGACGCGGCCGGTCACGACGACGTCCGCGCCCGCCGACAGTGCGGCGGCGATCGGACGGCCGCCCAGGTAGGCGTTGGCGGTGAGCGGGGTGGCGTCGAGGCGTTCGCCGGTGTCGGCGTTGACCAGGTCGAGGGGCTGGCCGGTGAGGTCGTCGCCCGTGACGTGGGCGACCGCGGGGGACAGGCCGAGGCGCGCGCCCAGCTCGTGCACGGCCTCGGCGCATCCGGCCGGGTCGAGGCCGCCCGCGTTCGTCACGATCTTGATGCCCCGGTCGAGGCAGGGGCCGAGGACGTCCTCCAACTGCCGCAGGAAGGTCGGCGCGTAGCCGGGCCTGCCCTTGAGCCGGTTGCCGGCCAGGATGAGCATGGTGAGCTCGGCCAGCCAGTCGCCGGTCAGCACGTCGATCGGCCCGCCCTCGACCATCTCCCTGGCCGCGGAGAGCCGGTCGCCGTAGAAGCCGCTGCAGTTGGCGACGCGCAGGGTCATCGCGTGGCCCACGCGGGCGGGCGCTTGTCCATGTACGCGGTGATGCCCTCCTGACCCTCCTCCGAGGTGAACCGCTCGGCGGACAACGCGGTCATCTCCCGCAGCCCGTCCGCGAACGACATCGCCGGCACCTTCCTGACAAGCTGCTTGGTGATGGCCAGGGCCTCGGGAGCGCCCTTGATCAGCAGGTCGGCGTAGTGGGCGACCGCCGCGTCCAGCTCCTCCTCGGGCACGGCCCTGGAGATCAGCCCGATCTCCGCGGCCCTGGCGGCGTCGAAGACCTCGCCGGTCAGGAAGTATTCGGCCGCGGCCCTGGGATCGAGCCTGCGCAGCACCGGCACCGAGATCATCGCCGGCACCACGCCGAGGCGTACCTCCGTGAACGCGAACGACGCCGAGAGCGGCGCGACCGCGAAGTCGCACGCCGCCACCAGGCCCAGGCCGCCCGCCCGCGCGGTGCCGTTGAGCCGGCACACCACCGGCTTGGGGCTCTCCCAGATGAGCGTGAGGATCTCCGGGAACGACGCCGTCACCGGCGCGCCGGGCCTGCCGTCCGCCGCGCGCTGCTCCTTGATGTCGGCGCCCGAGCAGAACACCTTGCCCGTCGCCGTCAGCACGATCACCCTGGCCGCCGGCTCGGCCAGCGCCCAGTCGAGCCGCTCCTTCAACTCGCCGAGCAGGCGTACGGACAGGGCGTTGCGGTTGGGCGGCGAGTCCAGCGTGATGGTCGCGACGCCCGCGGTCAGGTCCTGGTGGACCAGGGTCATGTGCTCTCCTCCTGAATGATCGCCAGCACGGCTCCCGCCTCGACCTGCCGGCCTTTCTCCACGTGTACGCCGGACACCACGCCGGCGACGGGGGCGGTGACCCGGTGCTCCATCTTCATGGCCTCGAGCACCAGCACCGCCTGCCCCTTGGCGACCCGGTCGCCGGCCGCCACCTCGACGCGCAGCACGCTACCCGGCATGGGGGCCAGCAGGGACCCCGGGGCGACGTGCTCCACCGGCTCGGGCAGCCGGGGGAGCGGGGTCAGCACGGCGCAGCCGCCCGCGTGGTCGACGTAGACCTTCGGGTCGCCGTCGTACCGGGCCACCTCGAAGGTGTGGCGGACGCCGTCGTGTTCGAGGACGACGGTGTCCGGGCCGGCGCCGATCACGGTGATGGTGTCCGGAAGCGGGTCGTACACGACGTCGGCCTCGGCGAAGCGGGTGCGGCGGGGCTGGGAGCGTACGTTGCGCCACCCGGCGGGCAGGCCGGCCAGCACGCGCGCGTCGCGCCGGTTGGCGGCGGCCAGGGCGAGAGCGGCGGCCAGCGCGGCCAGCCGGCCCTCCGCCTCCGCCGCCGTCCCGGCCGCTGTCTCGATGGATGGTGCGGGGGCCGGGAGGGAGTGGAGAGGGCCGTCGGGGGCCAGGAAGCCGGTGTGGGTGTCGCCGGCCAGGAAAGCGGGATTTGTCAGAATTCGTACGAGCAGGTCCCGATTAGTGGCCAGTCCGTGGAGCTTCGCCCGCCGCAGCGCCGTGGCCAGCCGCCGCACCGCCTCCCCCCGCGACGAGCCGTGCGCCACCACCTTGGCCAGCATCGCGTCGTAGTACGGCGACACCACGGACCCCGACTCCACGCCCGCGTCCACGCGCACGTCACCGGGCACCTCGAACCGCCGCAGGACCCCCGTCTGCGGAAGGTGGCCGTCGTCCTCCGCGTACAGCCGGGCCTCCACCGCGTGCCCGGCGGGCTCGGGCGGGCTCTCCGGCAGCGCGGCGCCCTCGGCGATCTCCAGTTGCAGCCGCACGAGGTCGACGCCGTGGACCAGCTCGGTGACGGGGTGCTCGACCTGGAGCCGGGTGTTCATCTCGAGGAACGCCACCCGGTCGCCCTTGACGAGGAACTCCACCGTCCCCGCCCCGACGTGGCCGGCCGCCCGCGCGGCCCTGACGGCGGCCTCGAACAGGTGCTCCCTCAGCCCGGCGGAAATACCGGGCGACGGGCACTCCTCGACGACCTTCTGGTGCCGCCGCTGCACGCTGCACTCGCGCTCGCCCAGCGCCCACACGGTGCCGTGCCGGTCGGACACCACCTGGACCTCGACGTGCCGGGCCGCCTCCAGCAGCGGCTCCACGAACACGGTGCCGTCGCCGAAGGCCGCCGCCGCCTCCCGCCGCGCCGACTCGACCTCCCGCGCCAGCTCTCCCGGCTCGCGCACGATCCGCATGCCCCGGCCGCCGCCACCGGCGGACGCCTTCACCAGCAGCGGGAACCCGCCCGGAGCGGCGGGGTCGAGCGAGGGCAGCACGGGCACCCCCGCCTCCGCCATCAACCGCTTGGCCGCGACCTTGGATCCCATGGCCGCGATGGCCGCGGGCGGCGGGCCGACCCACACGAGCCCGGCGTCGAGCACGGCCTGCGCGAACTCGGCGTTCTCCGACAGGAAGCCGTACCCGGGGTGCACGGCGTCCGCCCCGGTGGCGCGGCAGGCGGCCAGGATGAGCCCGGCGTCCAGGTAGGTCTCCGACGGGTGCGCGCCCGGCAAACGTACGGCGAGATCGGCCTCGGCGACGTGCGGCGCTCCCGCGTCGGGGTCGGAGTGCACGGCGACCGTGGAGATGCCGAGCGAGCGGCAGGTGCGGAGGACACGGCGGGCGATCTCGCCCCGGTTCGCCACGAGTAGCCGGGTGATCACGGGCGGAACACCCCGAATCCCGCCGGCTCCGGCACCGGCGCGCTGTTGATCGCCGACAGGCACATGCCGATCACGGTACGCGTGTCACGCGGATCGATGACCCCGTCGTCGTAGAGGCGTCCCGACAGGAACAACGCCAGAGACTCGGCCTCGATCTGGTCCTCCACCATGGCGCGCATCGCCGCGTCGGCCTCCTCGTCGTAGACCTGCCCCTTCGCCAGCGCCGACGCCCGGCCCACGATGGACAGCACGCCGGCGAGCTGCGGGGGCCCCATCACCGCCGACTTGGCGCTCGGCCAGCTGAACAGGAACCGGGGGTCGTAGGCCCGCCCGCACATGCCGTAGTTGCCCGCGCCGTAGGAGGCGCCCATGACGATCGTCAGGTGGGGCACGGTCGAGTTGGACACCGCGTTGATCATCATCGCGCCGTGCTTGATGATGCCGCCCTGCTCGTAGTCCTTGCCGACCATGTAGCCGGTCGTGTTCTGCAGGAAGACGAGGGGCGTGCGCGACTGGTTCGCCAGCTGGATGAACTGCGTGGCCTTCTGCGACTCCTCGCTGAACAGCACGCCCTGGGCGTTCGCCAGCACGCCGACCGGATAACCGTGGAGCTTCGCCCAGCCCGTCACCAGCGAGACGCCGTACGTCGGCTTGAACTCCTCGAACTCGCTGCCGTCCACCACCCGCGCGATCACCTCCCGGGGATCGAACGGCACCTTCAGGTCCTCGGGGACGATGCCGAGCAGCTCGTCAGCCGGATAGAGCGGCTCGCGCGCCGGCCCGGGGACGACACCCTGCTTGCGCCAGCCGATCGAGCGCACGATCGAGCGCCCGATGCGCAGCGCGTCGTGCTCGTCCTCCGCCAGGTAGTCGGCCAGCCCGCTCACCCTGGCGTGCATCTCCGCCCCGCCCAGCGACTCGTCGTCGGACTCCTCGCCGGTCGCCATCCTGACCAGCGGAGGCCCGCCCAGGAACACCTTGGCCCGCTCGCGCACCATCACCACGTAGTCGCTCATCCCGGGCACGTAGGCGCCGCCGGCGGTGGAGTTGCCGAAGACGAGCGCGACGGTCGGGACGCCCGCCGCTGACAGCCGCGTCAGATCGCGGAAGATCTGCCCGCCGGGGATGAAGATCTCCTTCTGCGTGGGCAGGTCCGCGCCGCCGCTCTCGACCAGGTTCACGTACGGGAGGCGGTTGCGCAGCGCGATGTCCGCCGCGCGCAGCGACTTCTTCAGCGTCCAAGGGTTGGAGGCGCCGCCGCGAACCGTCGGATCGTTCGCCGTGATCACGCACTCGACGCCCTCGATCACGCCGATCCCGGACACCATGCTCGCCCCGACGGGGAAGTCGCTGCCCCACGCGGCCAGCGGCGACAGCTCCAGGAAGGGGGAGTCGGCGTCGACCAGCAGCTCGACGCGCTCGCGCGCGAGCAGCTTGCCGCGCGCGCGGTGCCGCTCGACGTATTTCCCGCCGCCCCCGCCGACCGCCCTCGCGTGCTCGGCGTCCAGTTCGGCCAGCTTGGCCAGCATCGACGCGCGGCGCCGCCGGTGCTCCTCGCCCGCCGGGTCGAGTCTGCTTCTGATCACGTGCCCTCCTCCGGCCGCGCCGAAGGTGACGCGTCCGTCAAGCCGATGGCCCGCGCCCACAGGCGGGTCAGGTGGCCGACGGCCGTCTCCTCCGCCGCGTGCTCGCCCAGGTCGAGCCGGACGTGGGCGAAGTGCTCGACCGTCCCGCCCAGCATGATCGCGGTCAGCCGGGGGCCGAGCGCCGGGTCGGCCAGGCCCTGCTCCTGCAGCCGCCTCGGCCCCTCGGCGCCCCGCCGCACGAACACCTCGCGCAGCTCCAGCAGCCGTGGGAGACCCCGGCGCGCACGTACACGTCGTCGATCCGCACGGCGTCGTAGCCGTGCTCCTCGAGCGCCTCGCGTCCGGCCCGCACCAACGCGGCCCGCGTGCGCCTGCCTCTGGAGGTGGGCGCCGGAGACTTGACGATCACGTCAGTCACGCTAGCGTACGCGGGCGTTCGGGTCACCCGGGCACGGGGCTCGACGGCAGCTCGTATGCGCGGAGGTCAGCCGCAGTGGCTCCAGCCGGACTTCCAGCTCTGCGTACCCCACGAACCGCCCCAGATCACGCACTTCTTCTTCGCCGCCAGCCTGACGGGGCCCGCGTACGCGCTGAACTTGCCGGGGTTGCTCGCCTTGCTGCCCTTCTTGACCTGGAGCAGGGCGTTCATCGGGATCTTGCCCGTCCCGACCAGGCGCGACATCGTGACCACGCAGTTCTTGCCCGACTTCGCGTGGTAGGCGAGGTAGATCGTGGCGTTGCTGCCCAATTCGTGCGAGTTGATGATCTTGTAGCCGGAGCCGCACACCTTCGTCGGGCTGTACGGGTTCTTCTTGGGCGCGACCTTCTTCGGGGCGGCGGCCCCCTTGGGCCGCTTGACCACCGGCAGGGTCCGCGTGGGGCCCGAGGTCGGACGCAGGGTCGGCTCCGGATCGGGGTCGACCATCGTCTTCTTCTTTTTCCTGGTCTGCGTGGGCGTCGGCTGCGGCCTGCGGTTCTGCGGGACGGGCGCCTGGGTGTAGCGCGGACGCGGGGTGACGGTCCGCTTGGGCTTCCTGGGCTTCTTGGTCGTCGGATCGATGTCCAGGGTGGGGACGGGCGCCGTCTCCGTCGGGAGCGTCGTGGCGGGCGGTTTGCCGGGCTGCCCGGCGCCCGAGCCGTCACCCGGCGTGCCGTTCGAGGAGTTGCCCACCGGCACGACCGGCACTTCCTGGCTGTTGGCCTGCACCACGACCGCGCCGACGACCACGAGCAGGGCCGCGGCGGCGGCGCCCGAGAGCGCGAGGGTCAGCGTGCGGCGTTGCTTGCCGGACGCGCCGTCGTCCGGCCGCGGCGAGCCGCCGCCCCGCTGGTATCCGCCGCCCGGGGGCACGCCGGGGCCGTGGGGCGGCATGCCGGCTCCCGCGCCCTGCGGACCGCCCTGGGGCGCCCCCGTGTACGGGGAGCCGGGCCCCTGAGGGTTCCGGGAGCCGCCACCTCCCGCCCCGGGCATCGGGGACGGCTGACCGCCCGGATGGTGCGGTCCAACGGGACCGCCGCCGGAGTGGGGGCCGTTGTGCGCCATGCCCCCTTGGGGAGCGCCGGCTGCTCCCCTCGCGGGACCGGCCTGACCGGGCACGTGGGGGACGGGCCCGCTGAGCCCCGGGTTGTGGCCGGCACCCGGTACGGGACCGCCCTGGCCGTGATGTCCTTGACCTGGCCCGCCCTGGCCGGGATGCCCCTGACCTGGGACGGGCCCGCCCTGACCTGGGACGGGCCCGCTCTGGCCCGGATTGCCTTGACCGGGGACGGGGCCGCTCTGCCCGGGGTTGCTCTGGCCAGGGATGTTCGGGATGGGCCCGCTGAGTCCTGGGTTGTGCCCGGCACCGGGGACAGGGCCGCTCTGACCGGGGTTGCCCTGGCCGTGCTGGGCGGCGGCGGGAGGCGTGACGTACTGGCCGGTCTGCGGGGGACCCACGGGCTGCGGGCCCGTCTGGAGCGGGCCGCCCACGAGGTTGGGACCGGTCGGCTGCGTCCACGGGCCGGGGTAGACGTCCTCCGCGCCCTTGTCAGCGGGACGCCCGCTCTCCTGCTGCGCCGGTGTGCCGGTCTGGGCGGCTTCGGCCTGCCGGCCCATCGGTTCGACGGCGGACTTCGGGGCCGGCTGGCCGGTGAGGTCGACGATGAGCTCGTCGGCGGTGGGCCGCTGCGCGGGGTCCTTGGACAGGCAGGCGGCCACCAGGTCGGCGAGCACGCCCTCCATCGCGCCGAGCTCCGGCTCCTCGTTCAGGATGCGGTTCATCACCACGGGGATGGAGTCGGCGCCGAACGCGGGCTTGCCCGTCGCCGCGAACACCATCGTGACGCCCCAGGCGAACACGTCCGCGGCCTCCGACACGGCCGCCCCGGTGAGCTGCTCGGGCGCCAGGTACGACGGCGTCCCCATGGCCATGCCCGTGGCCGTCGCTCCAGGGGAGTCGAGCGCGCGGGCGATGCCGAAGTCGATCACGACGGGACCCTCGGGGCCCATGAGCACGTTGGCGGGCTTGAAGTCGCGGTGCAGGATGCCGGCGCGGTGGATGGCGGCGAGCGCGGTGGCCGTGCTGATCGCGAGCCGTTCGAGCGCGGCGCCCCGCCGCGGCCCCTCGTTGATGACCAGCTCGCGCAGCGAGGGCCCGGGGACGAACTCGCTCACGATGTACGGGCGGCTGCCCTCCAGGTCGGCGTGGAGCACGGGAGCGGTGCAGAACCTGGCCACCCGCTGCGCCACCGCGACCTCGCGCAGGAACCGCGTCCTGGCGTCGGTGTCGGCGACCAGGGCGTTGTGCAGCAGCTTGACGGCGACCTGTTCCCCCGAGTCGCTCTCGCCGAGATAAACGATCCCCTGGCCGCCCTCGCCGAGCCGGGCGACGATGTCATACGTCCCCAGCCGCCGCGGATCGTCCGCCTCCAGCGGCTGGAACTGATTCACGTCGGACCCCCATCACAACCCAGTAGATGAGGCAAAACGCTACCAGCGAGACCGTTGGGGCGTCTGCCGGACCTGTCAGAACCTTCACGTTTTGACGGCGTAAGTCAACGTTCCTTCGCAGGTCGTGTGCTTTGCGAACCCCTAGGTCACGGCTTGATGAAGCCGAGATCACATGTCAGATCGCCTTGCCGGGGTTGAGGATGTCCAGCGGGTCGAAGACCGCCTTGATGCCCTGCTGCACCTCCGTGGCGACCGGCCCCGCCTCCAGGGCCAGCCAGCGCTGCTTGAGCAGGCCGACGCCGTGCTCTCCCGTCAGGGTGCCGCCGAGCTCCAGGGCGTGCGTGAACACCTCGTCCGCCGCGGCCCACACCTCGGGGGGCGGCTCGATGGTGCCGTGCTCGAAGATGAAGACCGGGTGCAGGTTGCCGTCCCCCGCGTGTGCGACCGTGGCGATGCGCACCCCGTGCCGGGCCGCCGCCGCCTCGATCGCGGTGATCATGTCAGGCAGTACGGAACGCGGCACGCACACGTCCTCGACCAGGCACGCGCCCTGCCGCTCCTTGGCCTGGTAGGCGAGCCTGCGCAGCCCGATCAGCTCCTCGGCCTCCTGCGGGCTGGAGGAGAGGGCCACGAAGGAGGCGCCGTTCGCCATGCACAGCTCGTCCATGCGCGCGGCCATCGCCTGGCCGTCCGTCGCGTCCGACTGGCCGATCAGCATGGCCTGGGTCTGCGGTTCGAGGCCGATGTTGCGCCAGTCGTCGATGGCCTCCAGCGTGGCCCGGTCGAGCAGTTCCATGAGCGAGGGCTGGCAGCCGGCCGCCATGATCGCCGACACGGCGGCGCCCGCGTCCCGCAGCGAGCCGAACTCCGCGGCGAAGGTGGCAGGAGCCGTGGCGGGCGCGCGACGCAACCGGACCGTGGCCGCCGTGATCACGCCCAGGGTCCCCTCCGAGCCCACGAAGAGCCCGGTCAGGTCGTAGCCCGTGACGCCCTTCATCGTGCGGCGGCCGGTGTCGAGAATGCGTCCGTCGGCCAGCACGACCTCAAGACCGAGCGCCGAGTCCCTGGTCACGCCGTACTTGACGCAGCGCAGCCCGCCGGCGTTGGTCGCCAGGTTCCCGCCGATCGTGGAGATCTCGTACGACGACGGGTCGGGCGCGTACATCAGGCCGTGCTCCCTGGCGGCCCTGTCGAGGTCGGCGGTGATGACGCCGGGCTCGACGACGGCGATCTCGTCGGCGGGGGAGAGCTCCCTGATCGCGGTCATCCTGGCCAGCGACAGGACGACCGAGCCGTCGCCGGCGACGGAGGCGCCCGCCAGACCGGTCCCCGCGCCGCGCGGCACCACCGGCACCCGGTGCTCGGTGGCCCACTTCATGGTGGTCACCACGTCCTCGCGGGAGGCGGCGAGCACCACGCCGGCCGGCTTACCGGGCTCCAGGTACGTGCGATCGCGGGCATAGGAGTCGATCACGTCCGGATCAGTCAGGACGCGACCTTCGGGGAGCAGGTTCGCCAACGCATCAATCGGTCTCACACCATGCACCTTAAGGTGCAGATCACCGCAACTCGGAAAGGACCCCCTGAGTACGGTTTGCGCAGGCCGTGGCTTAGGGCCAAACTGCCCGGGTGAAAGTCAGGTGCCCGGTGTGTACGGAGGCCGACCAGGTCGTGGCGGTCCCCGGAGCGGTCGCCGCGGGGACCACGTACAAGATCGGACGGGTCCGGCTGCCGGGGGCGCGTGAGGTGGCCGACCTACCGATGGCGGCCTCCCTCGGCGCCTCGAAGCACGTCATGAGCCGCACGCAGCTCGCGGTCTGGTTGTCGTTCCCCAGCCGCCACTACACGCCGTGGGCCAGGAACCAGGGTTACATCATGCTGCTCCTCGCGGCCCTGGCCCACCTGGTCATGTCGCTGGTCATCGCGATGGGTCAGGACCCCAACTGGGGCGAGGTGCTGCTCGCGCCGTTCTGCCTGACCGGCCTGTTCTGGGGGCTCGGGCTGCTGAACGTGCTCGGTTCGTACGGCGCCCGCAAGCGCGACGACAGCGAGGCTCCGGCCAGGGAGAAGGCCATGGCCGTGTGGGAGCACCTGTGCTACTGCGCCCGCGACAACGTCGTGTTCGAGCCGGGGGTCGGCGTCTCGTTCCATCCGAGCGAGACGCGCGAGTACATCTTCGGCTTCCGGCCGGGCCGCTGACTCAGCCCCGCTCCTCCGCCACCAGGCGCACGCAGACGGCCAGGCCGTTGATGGCCTGCTCCAGCTCGTCGAGCTCGGGGTAGGTGGGGGCGATCCTGATGGTGCGGTCGCCCGGGTCGTCGCCGTAGGGGTGGGTGGCGCCCGCCGGGGTCAGCGCGATGCCCGCCGCCTTCGCCCTGGCCACGACCTCGGCGGCGTGCGGCACCTCCAGGCTGATGAAGTAGCCGCCCTTCGGGCTCGTCCAGGTGGCCAGGCCGCCGAGCTGCTCGGTCAGGATCTTGTCGACCAGCTCGAACTTCGGCCCGATCAGTTCGGCGTGCCTGCGCATGTGGGCGGCGACCCCCGCGCCGTCGCGCAGGAACTCCACGTGCCGGAGCTGGTTGAGCTTGTCGGGGCCGATGGACTGCTTGGCGGTGTTGTGCAGGAACCACTCGACGTTGGCCGGCGAGGACCCGAAGAAGGACACGCCCGCGCCCGCCAGCGTCACCTTCGAGGTGGAGGCGTAGACGAACACGCGGTCGGCGTTGCCCTGCGCGGCGCTGAGCGCGAGCAGGTCGGCCAGCTCGGCCGGGGTGTCGGTGAGGTGGTGCACCGCGTAGGCGTTGTCCCAGAAGACGCGGAAGTCGGGCGCGGCCGTGGGCATGGAGGCCAGCCTGCGCACGGTCTCGTCGCTGTAGACGATGCCGGACGGGTTGCTGTACTTCGGCACGCACCACATGCCCTTGACACCGGCGTCGGAGGCGACCAGGCGCTCGACGACGTCCATGTCGGGCCCGTGGGCGTTCATCGGGACGGGCACCATCGTGATCCCGAACCGCTCGCAGATCGTGAAATGCCGGTCGTATCCCGGCACCGGGCACAGGAACGTGACCTTCGGCTCCTCCACCCACCGGCGCGCGGCCCCCGGCAGCGGCGTCAGCAGCGCGTGCACGATCGTGTCGTGCATCAGGGCCAGGCTGGCGTTGCCGCCGACGACGAGCTGGCCCGCGGGCACCTGCACCAGCGGGGCGAACAGCTCGCGCAGCTCGGGCAGGCCCTGGAGGTTGCCGTAGTTGCGGCCGTCGGTGCCGTCGGCCGCGCGGTAGGACGTGGGCAGCCCGAACATGTCGTTGGAGAGATCGAGCTGGCGCGGTGACGGCTTGCCCCTGGTGAGGTCGAGCTTGAGCCCTCTCTCCACGAGGGCGGCGTAGTCACGCTGAGCGGTCACGAGATCTCCTCCACGTCGGTCCGGTTACGAAGGATAGAAGACGCCGCGACGTGAAGGGGCACCTGCCCCGCGACAGCGGAACGCCGGCGCCCCACGGGAGCACCAAGCTTTGACGGCGGATGTTAAAGAACGACTTCCCGAGCGGCGCGCGTTGGCGTGGAATGGGTAGATCGGGGCAGTCAGGCCGGCCGCACCGGGCGGACCGTCTGACCAGCGGCATCTGCGCCAGCACATCGCAGGTGGCACTCCCCACTGGCACTCCGCACTGGAGGGAGCGGCCGTGACGACCGTTCGCGAACCCTCGGTCGAACAGGTCAGGCGCCGGCGCACCGGGACCGTCATCGCCTCCTGGTTGTCGACCACCGATCATAAGGTGATCGGCTATCTCTATTTGATCACCTCGTTCGGGTTCTTCCTCGTGGCGGGCCTCATGGCCATGATCATCAGGGCCGAGCTCGCCGGGCCGGGACTGCAGCTGGTCAACCAGCAGCAGTACAACCAGTTGTTCACCATGCACGGCACGATCATGTTGCTGCTGTTCGCCACGCC
Source organism: Nonomuraea sp. K271 (assembly GCF_009908215.1). Taxonomy (NCBI): domain Bacteria; kingdom Bacillati; phylum Actinomycetota; class Actinomycetes; order Streptosporangiales; family Streptosporangiaceae; genus Nonomuraea; species Nonomuraea sp. K271. Next base: position 12,530 of record NZ_JAAAHR010000148.1, read on the forward strand.
GCTGTTCGCCGGGTTCGCGAACGTGATCATGCCGCTGCAGATCGGGGCGCCCGACGTGGCCTTCCCCCGGCTCAACGCGGTGGCGTACTGGTTGTTCCTGTTCGGCGGGCTGATGGTGCTGGCCGGGTTCCTCACCCCGGACGGCGCGGCCGACTTCGGGTGGTTCGCGTACACGCCGCTGTCGTCGTCCATCTACTCGCCGCAGGTCGGCGGTGACCTGTGGATCATGGGACTGGCGTTGTCGGGGCTCGGCACGATCCTCGGAGCGGTCAACTTCATCACCACGATCATCGGCATGCGGGCGCCGGGCATGACGATGTTCCGTATGCCGATCTTCTGCTGGAACGTGCTGCTGACCAGCATACTCGTGCTGATGGCGTTCCCGGTGCTGGCCGCCGCGCTGCTCGTGCTCGAAGCGGACCGCAAGCTCGGCACGCAGATCTTCCTCGCCGAGAACGGCGGACCGCTGTTGTGGCAGCATCTGTTCTGGTTCTTCGGCCATCCCGAGGTCTACATCATCGCGCTGCCGTTCTTCGGGATCATCACCGAGGTCATCCCGGTCTTCAGCCGCAAGCCGATCTTCGGCTACATGGGACTGGTCGGCGCCACCATCGCCATCGCCGGATTGTCGATGACGGTCTGGGCGCACCACATGTTCGCGACCGGGCAGGTGCTGCTGCCGTTCTTCTCGTTCATGACGTTCCTCATCGCGGTGCCGACGGGCGTGAAGTTCTTCAACTGGATCGGCACGATGTGGCACGGGCATCTCACGTTCGAGTCGCCGATGTTGTTCTCGGTCGGCTTCCTGGTGACGTTCCTGCTGGGCGGGCTGACCGGGGTCATCCTGGCCTCGCCGCCGCTCGACTTCCACATCAGCGACACCTACTTCGTCGTCGCGCACTTCCACTACGTGGTGTTCGGCACCGTGGTGTTCGCGATGTTCGCCGGCTTCTACTTCTGGTGGCCGAAGATGACCGGCCGCATGCTCGACGACAGGCTGGGCAAGCTGCACTTCTGGACGCTGTTCGTCGGCTTCCACATGACGTTCCTCGTGCATCACTGGCTGGGGCAGATCGGCATGCCCCGCAGGTACGCCGACTACGGCCCGGGCGACGGCTTCACCTTCCTCAACGAGGTCTCGTCCGCCGGCGCGTTCCTGCTCGGCGCCTCGACCCTGCCGTTCCTCTACAACGTGTTCAAGACCGCGAGGAGCGCGCCCAAGGTCACCCTCGACGACCCGTGGGGTTACGGCAACTCGCTGGAATGGGCCACGAGCTGCCCGCCGCCGCGGCACAACTTCACGTACATGCCGCCGATCCGCTCGGAGAGGCCCGCCTTCGACCTGCACTACCCGCACGAGCGGGAGGAGGCGACGCAAGGGGGTGACGCTCCCGAGGTGGGGCCGCGCGAGGATACGGGCGACTGACCTTTCCCTAACCGGTGCTCGGTGCTTGTGTGGAGGTGACGTTTCGCCTATCTAGGGAGATCGGCGATGACCGGCACGAAGCGCCCCTTCGACCCCGAGACGGCTCCCTGCGGGAAGAGGTCCGGTGGCGAACGCCTCCTCGACGACGACGAGTACGGCCTGGTGATCCGCGACCAGTTCTTCGACTGCGGCTGCCGGATGATCAGGCACGAGTACCACGACGGCAGCATCCACCTGTCCGCCATCCGCCACGACGGCAAGCGGGTGAAGGACCCGATCCAGCCCGACCACGGGAAGTGACGTACATGATCGATGTGCTCATCGTCGGAGGAGGCGGGGCGGGCCTGCGCGCGGCGGTCGCGGTCGCCGAGGAGGATCCCGCGCTCAAGGTGGCGGTCGTGTCGAAGGTCTATCCGATGCGCAGCCACACGGTCTCCGCCGAGGGCGGGGCCGCAGGGGTGATCGGCCTCGACGACACGCTCGACGAGCACTGCTACGACACGATCTCCGGCGGCGACTGGCTGCCCGACCAGGACGCGGTCGAGGCGTTCGTGGCCGAGGCGCCGCGCGAGCTGATGCAGCTGGAGCACTGGGGCTGCCCGTGGAGCCGCGAGCCGGACGGGCGGGTCGCCGTGCGCCCGTTCGGCGGCATGAAGAAGATGCGCACCTGGTACGCCGCCGACAAGACCGGCTTCCACCTCCTGCACACCCTCTTCCAAACAACCCTGAAATATCAGGACATCATCAGGTACGACGAGTGGTTCGTCACCAAGCTCGTCATCGACGACGGCCGCGTCCACGGCGTCGTGGCCGTCGAGATCAGGACCGGCCGCATCGAGACCATCCCCGCCAGGACCGTCATCCTCGCCACCGGCGGCTGCGGCAAAGCCTTCCCCTTCACCACCAACGCCGCCATCAAGACCGGCGACGGCATGACCCTCGCCTACCGGGCCGGGGCGCCGCTGAAGGACATGGAGTTCGTCCAGTACCACCCGACCGGCCTGCCGTTCACCGGCATCCTCATCACCGAGGCGGCCAGGGCGGAGGGCGGCTGGCTGATCAACAAGGACGGCTACCGCTACCTCCAGGACTACGACCTCGGCACCCCCACGCCCACGCCGAAGCTGCGCAGCATGGAGCTCGGCCCGCGCGACCGGCTCTCCCAGGCGTTCGTGCACGAGCAGGAGAAGGGCCGCACCGTGGACACGCCGTACGGGCCGGTCGTCCACCTGGACCTCCGCCACCTCGGAGCAGGCAAGATCGACGCCCGCATCCCGTTCGTGCGCGAGTTGTGCCGCAGCTATCAGAACCTCGACCCGGCCACCGACCTCATCCCCGTGCGCCCGGTCGTGCACTACATGATGGGCGGCGTCCACACCGACATCGACGGCGCCACCCCCGTCGCCGGGCTGTACGCGGCCGGGGAGACGGCCTGCGTCAGCATCAACGGCGCCAACCGGCTCGGTTCCAACTCCCTGCCCGAGATCCTCGTCTTCGGCCGGCGGGCGGGCGTCGCCGCCGCCGGGTTCGCCCGGTCGCACAGGAACGGCGAGCCGTCCTGCGTACGCACCCAGGGGGAGGACGAGCGGCGGCGGCTGGAACGCGCGCGCGGAGGCAGGGGCCACGGTGAGCGGATCGCCGACCTGCGCGAGCAGATGCAACACACGCTCGAAGGAGCGGCGGGCATCTACCGCACGGGCGACGCGCTGGCCAAGGCCGCCGACGCGCTGGCCGAGCTGCGCGAGCGCGCCGAGGAGGCCCGCGTCGACGACACGAGCACGACGTTCAACACCGAGTTGATCAGCCTGCAGGAGCTCCACGCCATGCTGGAGATCGCGCAGACGATCGTCGCCTGCGCGCTCAACAGGCGGGAGTCGCGCGGCGCGCACCAGCGCACCGACTTTCCCGTCAGGGACGACGAGGCGTTCCTGGCGCACTCGCTGGTGCACCGCGCCCCCGACGGCACGCCGTCCGTCGGCCTGCTCCCCGTGACGATCACCCGTTGGCCCCCGGGAGAAAGGGTGTACGGCCGTGACTGAAACCGACGCGGTGAGCCGAGCCGAAGGAGAGGGCGGCGCGACGGCGGGGACCAGGACCCTGCGGATGGAGGTCTCGCGGTACCGGCCCGGGGAGGACGACGAGCCGGTGCTGCAGTGCTACGACGTGCCGCTCATGCCCGACTGGGCCGTGCTCGACGGGCTCAACTACATCAAGGACCGGCTCGACGGCAGCCTGTCCTACCGCTGGTCGTGCCGGATGGGCGTGTGCGGCTCGTGCGGCATGACCGTCAACGGCGAGCCCAGGCTGACCTGCGGCACGTTCCTCACCGAGTACGGCGACGGCCCCGTGCGGATAGAGCCGCTGAAAGGGTTCCCCGTCATCAGGGACCTCGTCGTGGACATCGACGACTTCCTGGCCAAACTGTCGTCGGTGCGGCCGTGGCTCGTCAGGGAGGGCGAGGACCTGCCGCTGACCACGGAGTACGCCCAGACGCCCGAGCAACTGGAGGCGTACCGGCAGTACAGCATGTGCATCAACTGCCTGCTGTGCTACTCGGCCTGCCCGGTCTACGTGCTCGAACCCGACTTTCTCGGCCCGGCGGCCATCGCGCTCGCCCAGCGTTACAACCTGGACTCGCGCGACATGGACGACCGGTTCGACGTGCTCAACCTCGACGATGCCGTGTGGGGCTGCACGTTCGTCGGCGAATGCACGCGGGCCTGCCCCGAGCACGTGGACCCGGCCGAGGCCATCCAGCGTTACAAGCTGACCGCCGCCCTGCGTTCGGTGCTGCCCTGGAGCAGGCGATGACGCCCCGGGGGACGCCCCGGGGGACGGCCCGGGGGAAGGCGACACCGAGCGCCGCCGTACGCACGACGTCGGCCGCCTACCGGCCGCCGCCCGACCGGCTGTGGTTCACCCGCACCCGCCGTTACACCCTCTTCGTGCTGCGCGAGCTGACCAGCGTCTTCGTGGCGTGGACGGTCGTCTACCTGCTGCTGCTCGTCGACGCGGTGCTCGGCGGTTCGCTGCGGGACTTCGCGGCGCTGGCCTCCCGGCCCTGGATGGTCGCCATCAACGTGGTCGCGCTGGCCGCGACCGCCTTCCACACGATCACGTTCCTCAACCTCGCGCCCAAGGCCACGGTCGTCCGGCTGGACGGCTGGCGGGTGCCCGCGTGGATGATCCAGGGCGGCAACCATTCGGCCTGGGTGCTGATCTCCGTGCTGATCGCCTATTTCATCCTGAGGTCGCCATGAAACGCACGCCCGAGCCGTACCTGTGGCTGCTGTTCAGCGGCGGGGGAGTGGTGGCGGCGCTCGTGCTGCCCGTGCTGGTGCTGCTGTTCGGGGTCCTCATGCCGCTCGGCGTGGTCGACTGGCCGGCCGTGGAGCATCTGCGCGCGCTGCTGGACAACCTGGTCGTACGGCTCGCGCTGATCGTCGTCGTGACGCTGTGCCTTTTCCACGCGGCGCACCGTATCCGTTTCACCAGTGAAGAGCTGTTCGGCATCGCGAAGTTCGATCGGGCGCTGGCGGTGATCTGCTATGGGGCGGCGCTGGCGGGCGTCGGCGTGGCCCTGTGGATGATGGTCTGATGTCGTAGTTTGATCACGTTTCAACAATTCCCTTTACGACCCGTTTAGTCACCCTCTAACGTCCGGCATTGCACACCCTCTGGCCATGCGCCCGGCGACCCCGGGCAGAAAGGGTTCCTGGTGCCACGTACAAAGCGCCTGTTAGCAACGCTGCCCGCGGTCGCCCTTCTCGGCGCCGCCCTGACCGTTCCTTCCGCGCAAGCGTCGTCGGTGGCGGTTTACGAGCCCGCAGCCTCGGACTTCTACATCAACTACGCTCCGCCGAGGGTCGCTGAGGACCCGAAGGAGCCCAAGCTCAACGATCCGAAGGCGCGCTCGCTCACCCCGGCGCAGAAGTTCGACAGGAAGTTCAGCAGCGGAAACCCGGCGGCCGGCCGCATTCTCGCCGCACGCGAGAAGGAGGCCATCAGAACCGGCCTCAACCCCGCTGAATGGATCTTCAAGAAGACCAAGCAGACTCGTACGGCCAAGCTCCTGACGATCCTCGTCGAGTTCAACGAGCAGGCCAACGACGACTTCTCCGGATTCAACCGGCTGCGCACCGTCGGCAGCGAACCCGACGACTGCGTCGTCGAGCCGGCGGGAACGCTCCTGAACGGCCCCCTGCACAACAACATCCCCGACCCGGCGACGCTGCCGCACAAGGACAACAACTCCTTCTGGGTCAAGGACTTCAGCACCCAGCACTTCAACAAGATGCTCTACACGGACAAGGGCATCACGGAGCGGGTGCGTCCCGACCTGAAGGACCCCCGCGACGGCAAGCCCGGCATCGACATCTCCGGCTTCACGATGAAGAAGATGTACGAGGAGATGTCGAAGGGCGCCTACTCCGTCACCGGTGAAGCGGTCGGCTGGGTCAAGGTCCCCCACTCCGAAGCCTGGTACGGCGCCGCGGCCTGCGGCGGCGCACCCCAGGACATGTCCGGGCACCCCGACAACCAGCTCGGCGCCCAGCAGCTCCCGATCGACTCGGTCAACGCCCTCGCCCAGGCCCGGCCGGACTTCCCGTGGGCCGACTACGACGTGGAGGACGTCGCCGACGCCGACGGCGACGGCAACCACCAGGAGCCCGACGGCGTCATCGACCACCTGGTGCTCGTGCACGCCGGCAAGGACAAGTCGTCCGACGGCGGCGCCGAGGGCACCTACGCCATCTGGGCCCACTCCAGCGCGGTCGCCGGCGGCCACACCGTCCCCGGCACCGACAAGCAGATCTCCAACTACATCGTGCAGCCCGAGGACTCCGGCGTCGGCGTCTTCGCCCACGAGTACGGCCACGACCTCGGCCTGCCCGACCTGTACGACACCTCGGGAGCGGGCAGCTCGGCCGTGGACTTCTGGGACCTGATGTCCAGCGGCTCCCACTCCGGACCGATCTTCCAGTCGATGCCCACCCACATGGGACTGTGGGACAAGTGGGTGCTCGGCTGGGCGAACCCGAAGACGTTCGACCCCGGTGACCGCTCCAAACTCGTCACCGTCGGCCAGACCTCGCGCACGCCCAAGCTGACCGAGGACGGCATCCGGGTCAACCTCACCTCTTCGCCGCTGAGGATGATCGAGCCGCACAGCGGATCGAACGCCTGGTGGACCGGCCTCGACCAGGAGTGGGGCGACATCGGCCTCACCCGCGACGTGCCCGTCCCCGAAGGCGACGACGTGCGCTTCTGGATGTGGAACAACTACGAGATCGAGTCCGACTGGGACTTCGGCTTCGTCGAGGTCTCCACCGACGGCGGCGAGACCTGGGCCCAGCAGAAGGTCTTCGACGAGGCCGGCAACGAGATCACCACGCCCGACGACTACCCGGACCCGAACCAGAACCTCGCGACGTTCGGCAACAAGAAGTACGGCATCACCGGCAACACCGACGGCTGGCGGCACGACTACGTCAACCTGACGCCGTTCGCCGGGCAGACGATCAAGCTGCGGCTGACGTACAACACCGACGCGGCGTTCATGCCGCGCGGCTGGCACGCCGACGACTTCGAGCTCACCAACGGCGGCACGTCCGTGTGGAGCGACGACGTCGAGGGCGGCGACAACGGCTGGCACGCCACGGGCGGCACGTTCACCAACACCAGCGGCCAGGGCTGGACCCGCAACAACGGCGAGCGCGAGGTCTCCCGCTTCTACCTGGCCGAGTGGCGCAACTTCGACGGGTTCGACAAGGGCCTGCAGTACACCTACGACACCGACTACTCCCGCGACGGGGCGTGGAAGGTGCAGAAGATCAAGTACAACGCGCCCGGGCTGCTGGTCTGGTACCGCGACTCGACCTACGTCAACAACCACGTGACCGCCGACATCACGGGCCCGCCGAGCCTCGGCCCGAAGGGCAGCCTGCTGGTCGTGGACTCCCACTACGAGCCGCTGCGCCGTACGGGAACGGCGGCCGAGAAGGACCCGGCGCTCAACAAGAACCTCCCGGGACGCGCCCAGACCTCGAACGCCGCGTTCGGGTTCGTCAAGACGTACCCGTTCAAGGAGTGCCTGGAGGCGGCCGACGAGCCGTTCAGCGAGTACTGCACGGAGTTCAAGGCGCAGAAGGGCGTCAAGACCTTCACCGACGCCAAGACCTGGTACCCCGGCATCGAGCAGATCGACGACGGGCTGTACTACCGCGACTTCGACGCCTCCGCGGTCGTGCCGTCGAAGGACGACCAGACGTACAGCACGCGCGTGGTGCACCAGGACGGCAGCCCCGCCACCGAGCTGTACGGCCAGGTGGCCGCGGGCTCGGAGCTCGGCACCGGCAACCCCGGTGACGAGGGCAAGGCGCTGGGCGTGCAGTTCCAGCTGCTCACCCCGCTGCCCGGCAACCTGGGCGCCATCGTCCGGGTGGTCCCGCCGAAGAAGTAAACCCAAGGGGCCTGCCGCCTTCCGCGCGGCCGGCCTCGCCCAAGAGGCCGTAGTACGGCTCACGCGCCTTCGGCCGCCCGCGTTCGCGGCGGCCGAAGGTAGCGGTTTCTGCACCTACGATTGATGACCATGACCGAACTGCGCACCAAGGACGAGCACACCGAGGCGATCCGGAGAGATCGCCGGGTGGCGGTCGTGGTGAACACTCGCTCGCGCCGCGGCCGGCGGCACTATTTCGAGGTGATCGAGCAGATTCACAACCTCGGGTTCGAGCCGCTGGCCGAGCTGTCGGTCTACAACCCCAAGCGGCTGCGCGAGCTGCTCGACACCGCCCTGGCCACCGAGCCGGACCTGCTCATCGTGGGCGGCGGTGACGGCACGCTTTCCTCGGCGGTGCGGCACGTCGCCCACAGCGACGTGGCGCTCGGCGTGCTGCCGCTGGGCACCACCAACAACTTCGCCCGCAGCCTCGGCCTCCCCCTCGACCTCGCCGGGGCGATCAAGGTGTTCGACACCGGCAAGGTGGCCGACATCGACCTCGGCCTGGCCGACGACCGGCCGTTCGCCAACCTGGCCAGCTTCGGGGTGTCGGTCGAGGTGGCGGGCAGGGTCAAGCCGTGGCTCAAGCGCATCGTCGGGCGTCCCGCCTATCCGCTGACGGCGCTGACGATCCTGCCGGGCCACACGCCGTTCCGTGCCTTCATCACCGTCGAGGGGCAGCGGCACGAGCTGCTCACCCACCAGCTCAACATCGCCAACGGCCGCTTCCACGGCGGCTGGCAGGTCGCCAAGGACATCAGCATCGACAACGGCATGCTGGTGGCCTACCAGCTCGGGTCGGGCAAGAAGCTGCGGCTGCTGGGCGAGACCCTCCTGAGAGCGACCACCGGGCGATGGCGCAGCCTCGCGGGGGGCCCGTTCGTGACGGGCCGCGAGATGCTCCTGGAGACCGATCCGCCGATGGCCGCCGACGTCGACGGCGAGGTGCGGCTGCGCACGCCCATCAGGCTGCGGGTGGTCCCCAACGGGGTGCGGGTCATGGTGCCGTCCTCGTTCGAGGACAACTGAGCCGCCCCCTGGGCCGCCACACCGGCCCTCTGCCCTCTCTTGAGGTCTCTTGAGGGGCCCCCGGCCGCGGGCACGCTCAGGCGTCGCCCAGGCGCCGGTAGGCGGGCTCCAGCGCGCCCGCCAGGCCGGCGGGCGGCGGGAAGACGCGCAGGAGGAGGTCGGAGGTGGCGGCGGACGGGCGCCGCTCGGGGCGGTGGGCCGTCGCGCCGGGCGCGTAGAAGTCGGCCAGCCGGTCGGCGAACGGCACGTCGTCCACGCGCGGCGCGTCCGCGGGCGCGTCCTCCGCCAGCGAGCCGAGCAACTGCTCGCGGGTCCGCCCGCGCCAGGCCAGCACGAGGAACGGGTCGTCGTCGAACGACTCGGCCAGCAGATAGAGCACCGCCGACAGGTGCTTGCACGGGAAACCCCAGTCGGGGCACGAGCACTCCATGTCGAGGTCACGCGGGAACAGGTCGATCCCGAGCGCGGCGAACACCTCCTCGATCTCCGCCGGCATCTCCCCGGCCAGCAGTTTGGCCCGGTGCACGGCCTGCGCCGCGATCGCCTCCTCGATGGCGGCCCAGCGCGGCTCGCCGTACGCCTCGATCCTGATCACGACCTCGTACGGGTCGCGCCGCGAGCCCTGCACGGCGGCCCGCGCCTCCCCGGCCGCCAGGTCGATCGACAGGACCTGCCCCTGGCGGGCGTAGGCGCGGCCGCGCGAGAGCCGGCCCTTGTCGCAGACGCGCTCCAGGATGTCGATGAACCGCCGTGACCACCACGTCGAGCCGATGCTGCCCCGCCGGGTGCGGGCCTTGATGCCGCCCTCGACCTTGATCGGCTGGGCGCCGTCGTACCAGACCATGGTCAGCTCACCCCCTCCGCGGTCAGCCTGAACACCTCGCGCAGTTCGCCGGTGGACAGGTCGGTGAGCCAGTCCTCGCCCGCCCCGACGACCCGCTCGGCCAGGGCCTTCTTGCGTTCGATCATCTCGTCGACCCGTTCTTCGAGGGTGCCCGCGCAGATGAGCTTGCGCACCTGTACGTTCCTGCGCTGCCCGATGCGGAACGCGCGGTCGGTGGCCTGGTCCTCGACGGCCGGGTTCCACCAGCGGTCGACGTGGACGACGTGGCCGGCGGCGGTGAGATTGAGCCCTACGCCGGCCGCCTTGAGCGACAACACGAACAACATCGGCTCGTCGTCGTTCTGGAACCGGTCGACCAGCCGGTCGCGGGTCTTCTTCGGCAGCCCGCCGTGCAGCCACAGGACGGTCGCGTCGAGGCGCTGGGCGAGGTACGGCTGGAGCATGGTGCCGAACTCGGCGTACTGCGTGAAGAGCAGGGCCTTCTCACCCTCCGCCAGGATCTCCTCGGACAGCTGCTCCAGCCGGGCCAGCTTGCCCGACCTGCCCGACAGGCGGGAGCCGTCCTTCAGCAGGTGGGCCGGATGGTTGCAGACCTGCTTGAGCCTGGCCATGGCCGAGAGCACCAGGCCGCGCCGCTCGATGCCCTCGCTGTCGTCGATCCTGGCCAGCATGTCGTCGACGACCGCCTGGTAGAGCGTGGCCTGCTCCGTGGTGAGCGGGCACCACTCCTTGATCTCCAGCTTCTCCGGCAGATCCGAGATGATGGATTTATCGGTTTTGAGGCGGCGGAGGACGAACGGGCCCGTCGCCCGCCGCAGCGCCCTGGCGGCCTGCTCGTCCTGCCGCGCCTCGATCGGCTCCTGGAACCTGGTCCTGAACCGGGTGCGTGGTCCCAGCAGGCCCGGGTTGGCGAACTCCATGATCGACCAGAGCTCCGCGAGATGGTTCTCGACCGGAGTGCCCGTCAGCGCCAGCCGGGTGCACGTGGGGATCGACCGCACCGCCCTGGCCTGCAACGTCCCGCTGTTCTTGATCGCCTGCGCCTCGTCGCACACCACCCTGTGCCACTCGCGCCGCCGCAGCGTCTCAAGGTCGCGCTGGGCGGTGCCGTACGTGGTGATCACCAGATCGGCGTCCTCGATCTCCGCGGCGTCGCGGCCGCTGCCGTGGTGCACGTACACGCGCAGGCCCGGCGCGAACCTGGCCGCCTCCCGCTGCCAGTTGCCGACCAGCGACATCGGGCACACCAGCAACGTCGGCGTTTCCGCCCGCTCGTGCACGAGCAGCGCCAGCGTGGTGATCGTCTTGCCCAGCCCCATGTCGTCGGCCAGCACACCGCCCAGGCCCAGCTCCGACAGGAAACTCAGCCACGCCAGGCCCCGCTCCTGGTAGGGCCTCAGGGTGGCGTCCAGGCCCGCCGGCGTGGCCAGCGGCGTCAGCCGCCGCTCGGCCTGCCCGGACAACAGGTCGCCCAGCACGCCGTCGGCGTCGACCTCCAGCAGCGGCAGCTCGTCGTCGTCGGCCCGCACGACGTGGCGCAGCAGGTCGGCGGCGCTCGCCTCACCCGTACGGGCGCCCTCGACGGCCTTGAGCGCCGCCTTGAGCTGCCGGTCGTCCAGCTCCACCCACTGGCCGCGCACCCGGACCAGCGGCACCTTGAGCCTGGCCAGCTCTTCCAGCTCCGCCTCACTGATCGTCTCGTCGCCCACCGCCAGGTCGATGCGGAAGTCGACCAGCTCGCGCATCCCGAACCCCTGCGCGGCGGCCGCCGCCTGCGCCTTGGTCCTCGTGGTGAGCTTCAGCCCCAGCCTCGTACGGCCCGCCCAGCGCGGCAGCTGCACCCCGAACCCGGCAGCCTGCAACAGCGGTGCCGCCTGCCCGAGGAACCCGAACGCGCCCGCCGTGTCCAAGGTGAGCTCGCTCGGCCGGGGTACGCGCAAGGCGCGGTCCAGCTCGGGATAGAGCCTGACCGCCCGCCCCAGCCCGGCCAGCAGCTCCCGTTCCGGTCTCCCGGGGAGGCCGGTCAGCGTGCCCTCGCTCCAGACGGTGGCGGCGGGGACGTACAAACTGGGGTCGTCGGCGGCCTGCAACGCCAGCTCCAGCCGCCACCCCCGCCCCATCCCGCCTGTCCCGTCGCCGGCGCTGTGGTCGGCTCTGTCATGGGCGCTGTCGTCGTTGGCGGCGTCGGGGGCGAAGCCGGCGTCGTCATCGGGGGACGCGGGCTCGATCAGGCGGAAGCACACGCGCGCCGCACCCTCCGCTGTCGTCACGGCGTCGTACCACTGCTCCAGCTCGCGGCGCAGCTCGGGCACGTCGGGGCAGGCCGGGTCGTCACCGGTCAGGGCCGCCAGCCACCGCTCGCGCGGCGTGCGCCGGCGGGCGGAGACCGTCTCGGCGACCGTTCCTGTGACCACCTCGACGACGGGCTCGGCGACGGGCTCGGCGACCGTTCCGGCGACCGGCTCAGCGACCGGTTCGGTGATCGGTTCAGGGCGCGGTCGGGTGAGCGCACGCCTGACGAGCGCGTCGGTGAACGTCTCGAGCGCCTCGCGCAGGACGTCCGTGGAGGGGCGTTCGGTACGGGACGTGCGGCAGGCGGGCGGCATCGCCAGCGCCAGCTCCCGGAAATATCCGGCATCCACCCCTGTCACCACCGGCCACCACACCGCCCGCGCCGTGCCATGAGCGGCGACGAGCCGGGGGATGACGCGCCCTCGGCGTACCAGGTCGCGGGCGAAGGCGGCGACGGCGGCCCAGTGGCGCAACGTCGCGGTGCCCGCGTGCTCGTCCAGGATCCGCAGAGCCGTTGCGGCGGGCGGCACCACGGCGGGGACCTGCCACAGCCGCAGCCGGGGCCTGGTCACCTCCGTCGGCCGTCCGGTCTCCGGCGATGACAGGGGTTCCTTGACCGAGCCGGGCAGGAGCAGTTCGAGTGTCCGTGACGGCTGGTTGTCGAGCCCGAGGGCGGCGGCGACCATGGTCGCCGCCGGGGCGTACGGATGCGGGCGCACTCCCGCACC
>NZ_JAAAHR010000149.1:0-25127 GCF_009908215.1 Nonomuraea sp. K271
GTCCGGGGTTCGGGCGGGTTCTGGAGATGATGCTGGCGGCCCCCACGCTGACCGCCCGGCTGGAAGGTCTGGGCCGCCGGATGACGGACACACTGGCCGCCGCGCTGGCCGAGGAGACCGGCGCCGCCGACGACGATCCGCTGCCGCGGGTGATGGCCTGGCACATCGGATCGCTGCACGCACTGGTGATGAATGACATCGCCCGCCGCACCACCGCGGGGCAGCCGCCGGAGGTGATCGCCGAGCGGGTGCTGGAGCTGCTCGACACCGTGGAGAGCGTGCTCGGCGAGCGGGTTCTCAGCTATGCCGTACGAGAGGATCGACCATGTTCAGGGTGACCATCAGGGGCAAGTTCACGGGGCTGGACGAGTCCGGCCGGGCCGGGGTGCTGGCCGCCGGCGGCACCGCCTTCACCGAGGCCGGCACGTTCACCCACGACTCGACCGTGTCGGCGTTCACCTTCCGCTGCCAGGTGCCGGCGGGGCCGGACGACGGCAAGGACGAGGCGGCGCTGGGCGCCATGGCCGCGCTGGAGGCGCACGGGCACCCGTACGAGATCCTGAAGATCGGGGTGACCGACATGCGCAACATCAAGAGCCGGCGGCGCCGGCCCGGGCCTGCGTGAGAGCGCCGGGGCCGGGTAGCCGGCATACACGGCAGGGTGGGCCGGCGTGAGCGCTGCGGATCGGGCCAGGTATGGCCCGGCGGGCACTGATGGTGGCTACTGCCGGAGGGGTTCGGCGAACAGCTGCGCGACGAGCTCACCGCGGCTGGAGGTCCCCGCCTTGCCGAAGACGGCCTTGAGGTGACCGCGAACGGTATGGGGAGAGATGAACAGGGCCGTGGCGATCTCGGCGGTGGACAGGCCCCGTGCCACGAGCTGAGCGATCTCGAACTCCCGTGGCGTCAGCCCGTATGCCTGGGCGACGATGACCGCCAGGTCGGAGGGGGGCGCGGGCTCGATGACGAGGGCTGTCGGACCCGGCCGTCCGCCGGGACCGCTCAGGCATGAGGCGCGGCAGGTCAGCCACTGCTTGTCGAGGGTCCGGATGCGTATCCTGGCGCTGCCTCGGTCGTGGCCTTGGGCGATGGCCCGCGCCTGCAGTGTCGTGCCCATCAGCCATATGGGCAGCCTCAGCCCGAGCGCTGTGGGTATGGACGGCCCGTCCGGCAGGAACGCGAGATAGCGCCGGGCCTCCTCGTTGATCGACGCGGCCTCGCCTTGCTCGTCGAACAGCAGCAGGCCGGGCGCGGAGGCGCCGGGCCCGCCGTCCGATCGGGACGGACGGGCGAACCGGCGCAGCCGGTCGGCGAGTGGTCCGGACAGATCGGCGAGCAAGGCGATCTGGTGCGTGCCGGGACGGGCACGACCATCCGGCAGACCGGGTGGCTTTGTGCGTGGGCGGGGGGACGCCGCAGGACCATTACGGCCTGGGCGGCGTTCCAGGGTTCGTGGGCGATCCTTATCCGCTGGCGAACTCGCTCGGCCACGTCCCGGCCGCGGCCGACGTCGCGGTGATCGGCAGCGGGCTGACCGCCGTGGACGTGGCGGTGTCGCTCGCCGCGCGCGGCCACGCCGGGCGGATCACGCTGGTGTCGCGGAGCGGCATGCTGCCCCACGTCTGGCAGCGTCCCCTCGGCCACCGGCCCGTGCACCTGACCGTCGAGCGGGTGGAGGCGTCGTGCCGCGAGCACGGCGGCCTCACCCTCGACGACCTCGCCGGGCTGCTTCGCGCCGAACTGGCCGAGACGGGCGAGGACTTCGCGGACTTCACGGCCGAGTTGCTTGCGGCGGGGTCGGAGGAGCCCGTGCGGCGGTTGCGGCGGCAACTGGCCGTCGTCGGCGACCCGCGGATCGGGCGGCGGGTGCTGCAGGAAACCGCCCACACGGTCGGCCCGTACGCCTGGCGGCTGCTGCCCGAGCCCGACCGTGAACGGCTGCGCAGGCACTTCCGTCTGGCCACCAGCGTGGCCTCGCCCATGGTGCCGGTGAACGCCGCAGCTCTGCTGCGGCTGTTCGAGTCCGGGCAGCTCACCATGGTGGCAGGCGTACGCAAGATCGAGGCTGTGAAGGGAGGGTTCCAGGTTCGGGGCGACGGTGACCACCTGGACGCCGACGTCGTCGTCAACGCCGTGAACCCGCCGCCCCAGGCGGTGCCCCGCGCGACGGAGCCGCTGATCACATCCCTGCTCACCGATGGGCTGGCCACCCTGCATCTGTCGGGAGGGCTGGTCCCCGCCGACCCGCGCCTGCACATGGTGGGCGACCTGGCCGGCGGCGGTCCGTTCATCACCTCGAGCATCCCCGGAGTCGCCGCAGCGGGGGCCCGTACCGTCCGCGTGCTGTCGGCCGCACATACCGGCTGACCAGCCGCCGGCCTGGAGGAGCGTCGTCCCCGGGTCGGCGGCTGGTGCAGGCGCCGGTCACGGTGCCGCTGGTGCTGGGGCGGTGCGGGGCGTGGTGGCCGGCGCGGTGTTGTGCTGGGCGCGTGCGCTGGATGGGTTGGGGGCGACGATCACGTTCGTGGGCGACTCCCGGCACCACCCGCATCATGCCGCTGGCTGCCCAGCAGGCCCGAGCGGCCTTGCGCTGGAGGCGATCGTGCATCGCTATGGACCGGCGGTGAGGGTGATCTGGGCGGGCAACGCGTCCAGCAGGATGAGGACTCCCGCTATCCCGACGATCCAGCGCAGTGTGGCGCGCGAGCCGGAGGAGAACCTGGCCTGCCACCGTTCGAACCGGTCGCGCGTGCGCTCGCCCAGGGCTGCCCACGCGGCGGGGAGCAGGACGCCGGGGCTCACCATGATGGTGACGTACGCGCCAAGGAGCGGCGACCATTGGACGGCGGGCAGGCCGGCGAAGGTCATGAGGCCGATCGCGCCGAAGTAGGGGACGGCGGTGGCGAACTCGAACAGCCAGGTCCCCAGGCCCAGCAGCACCATGGAGCGCATGGTGAAGGACCGGGTCGCGACGGATGCTCGTCCGGGAGCCTTGTCGGGGATGAAGAAGCTTCCCACCAGGAGCGCCGCGCCGAGGACGGCCTGCCCCCATGTCCACACGGCGTCGTCGACGCGGGGCACGACGGCGCCGAGGCCGAGCATGAGCAGCGCGCCCAGAGCGAAGTAGGCGAGCGCGACCGTGGCGAGATAGACGCCGAGCAGCGCGCCCACGCGGCGCGGCCTGGCGAGCAGCAGATAGAGCGTCATGCCGATGACCGCGGGGCTCAGCGTGTCGAGCACCGCCAGCCCGAGCACCGCCACGACCGTCTCGATGGGCAAACCTGTCTCCTGCGGGAGTCGACGAGCCGTAATAACACCTACGTGTCAGCACAATAACACGGGCGTGTTAGCACATGCGTCATACCATGTGGACGTGCCACGACTCGTTGACCACGACCAGCGACGTGCCGAGCTCGGCGAGGCCGCCATCCGGATCATCCTGCGCGAGGGGCTGGGCGGCGTGACCGTGCGCGGCGTCGCCGCCGAGGCCGGCTGGTCCACCGGGTCCCTGCGCCACTACTTCGGCAACCAGCGCGAGCTGCAGGCCTACGTCGTTCAGGCCACCACCGACACCCTGCGCCGGCGGCTCCTGCCGCGCGTCCAGCGTCCCCGTACCGAAGGCTCGGTGGTCGAACAGGTCGCCACCATCGTGGAGGAGATGTTGCCGCTCGACGCCGAGCGCCGTGAGGAGTACGCGCTGTGGTCGGCGGTCGTGGAGTGGGAGCGTCACCACCCTCAGGAAGGGGGTTCGGGGACCTGGAACGACCAGCGGGCGCTGCACCGCCAGTGCGTGGCCGCGCTGCGCGGGCACGAGCCGGTCCGCGACCCCGGCCAGGCCATGGACCCGCATCCCGATCCCGAGGTGGAGCTCTGGGCGGCCCTGCTGCACACGTTCGTCGACGGGCTGGCCGCCCAGCTCGTGGACACCCCGGGCCAGGTGTGCCCCGCGACCGCCGCGCACCTGCTGCGTTCGCTGCTACGAGCCGTGCCACCGCGGATCACCGCCGTGCAACGGCCCTGATCGGTCCGCGCGGGGCCGCTGATCCGCGCCGGCCGGGCAGCGGTCGCTGCTGCGCCTCGTATCCCGGTGGCAGATGATCGGGGCGAATGTTGTGGGATACCTCCATGACTGAAGCGTGCCGTTCTGGTGTGAGATCGACCCCATGAAGGATGAAGGGAAGCAGCGCAGGTTCCCCACGGGCGACCTGGCGAGAGTGGCCGTGTTCGCCGCGCTGATCGCCGTACTCGGGTTGCCGGGTTCGTTCAACGTCTTCGGCAACGCGACCCCGATCACCCTGCAGACAGCGGGCGTGATGTTGGCGGGCGCGATCCTCGGCTCGTGGCGGGGTGCGCTGGCCGTCGCCGTGCTGCTGGTGCTGGTCGCGGCGGGCCTGCCGCTGCTGGCGGGCGGGCGCGGCGGGCTGGGTGCGTTCACCGCGCCGTCGGCCGGATTCCTGCTGGGCTGGCTGCCCGGCGCGGCGGTGACCGGATGGCTGGTGGAGCGGGCCGGCCGCTCGCCCCGCCTGGCGCACCTGCTGGTGGCGACCCTGGTGGGCGGCATCGCAGTGGTCTACCTGGTCGGGATTCCCGTGCAGGCGATGGTCACCGGAGTGTCGCTGAGCTCGGCGGCGCTGCTGACGCTCGCGTTCCTGCCCGGCGACCTGACCAAGGCGGTCGTGACGGCCTTCGTCGCCAAGGGCGTGCAGCGCTCCTACCCGGACGCGGTGCCGGCGGTGCACCGCGATCGGCTGCGCACCGGGGAGCGTTGACCCCGCGATGCCGGTAGCAGATCACGTGCTGCGGCACGCCGCCGAACGTCCCGCGCGGCCGGCGGTGTGCGGCCATGACGCCGAATTGTCCTACGCCGAGCTCGGCACCGACATCCAGGGCGCCGCCCGGCACCTGCGCGGCCGGGGGATCGGCCCCGGCTCGCTGGTCGCGATCGGGCTGGCCGGCCCGGCCGCGCTGCTGACCGCCGTGCTCGCCGCCGACCTGGCCGGCGCCACACCGCTGGTGGGCGACCCCGCCTGGGGGCGCGAGCGGTGGGCCCGCGTCACCGGCGCGCTCACACCGGACCTCCTGGTCACCGAGCCGCTCCCGTACGCGCCCGGCCGCGCCCTGACCCCCGACCCGGACCCCGCCGACCTGGCGTGGGCTTGTTTCAGCTCCGGCAGCACGGGGCGGCCCCGCGCCGTGATACGCCGCCGCGCGTCGTGGACGAACTCGTTCGCGCCCTTCAGCGAGCTGGCCGGGATCGGCGCCGGCGACGCGGTCCTGGTGCCTGGACCCCTGACCTCCAGCCTGTACGCCTTCGCAGCGGTGCACGCGCTGGCCGTCGGCGCGTGCACCGTCGTGCCCGGCCGGCTCCCCACCACGACACCGGCCGGGATGAGGGCCACCGTCGTGCACCTGGTGCCGCACCTGCTCGACGAGGTCCTGCGCCGTCCGGGGTCGCTGCGCACGGCCGTGGTCGGCGGCGCCGCTCTCCCTCCCGGCGCGCGTGCGGCCGCGGCCCAGACCGGGGTGAACGTGGTGGCGTACTACGGCGCGACCGAGTTGTCGTTCGTGGCGGCCGACGCCGACGGGGGCGGGCTGCGCCCGTTCCCCGGCGTGGAGATCGAGGTCAGGGCCGAGCCGGGGGCCGGGCTCGGCGAGGTATGGGCGCGCTCGCCGTGGCTGGCCGACGGCTATCTGGGTGACGTGCCGGGCCCGTTGCGTCGCGACGCCGGCGGCTGGGCCAGTGTGGGGGACGTGGCGCGGCCCCACCGGGAGGGCGAGGTGCTGCGGCTGCGCGGCCGGGGTGACGGCGCGATCCAGACCGGCGGTGCGACCGTCGTGGCCGAGGACGTCGAAGAGGTGCTCAGGACGGTGCCGGGTGTGGGCGACGTCGTGGTGGTCGGCTCGCCGCACCCGTCGCTGGGTTCGGTGGTCACGGCGATCCTCGAGGCGGAGGGCGCCTCGCCCCCGTCGCGGGCGGCGCTGGAGTCGATGGCCAGGGGCGGGCTGGACGCCGCGCAGCGGCCGCGCCGCTGGTACGCGGTGCCGAGCCTGCCGCGCACGCAGTCGGGCAAACCCGCCCGCGCCCTGGTGGCGGCCCGGCTTGCCGGCGGCGACCCCGACATCCGGCGGCTGGCCTGATGGCCGTCGTGGTGGCGGCCCGGCGCACGCCCATCGGCACGGCCGGGCACGCGTACAAGGAGCTGACCGTCGACCGGCTGGCCGCCCCGGTGATCGCCGCAGTGGCCGGCGATGTGGAGGGGCGGCCGGTGGACGACGTGGTGCTGGGCAACTGCATGGGTCCCGGCGGCAACGTGGCCCGGTTGTCGGCGCTGGCCGCCGGGCTCGGCCACGAGGTGCCGGGCGTGACGGTCGACCGGCAGTGCGGGAGCGGCCTGGCGGCGATCCTGCTGGCCGCCCAGGCGGTGCGCTCGGGTGACATGGACCTGGTGATCGCCGGAGGGGCCGAGAGCGCGTCGACCGCGCCGCTGCGCACCCGCAGGGGTGAGGCGCAGCCGTACGCCAGGGCGCCCTTCACCCCCGGCGGGCATCCCGATCCGGATATGGGGCCGGCCGCGGAGGCGCTGGCTGCCTCGTGCGGCGTCAGCAGGGAGCGCCAGGACGCCTACGCCTGCCGCAGTCACGCGGCGGCGCTGGCCGCCCGCGCGGCGGGACGGTTCTCGGACGAGATCGTGCCGGTCGGCGGTCGCGACGGCGATCAGCGTCCACGGCCGATGCGGGCGTCGTCGCTGGCCCGGCTGCCGGCGGCGTTCACCGCCGGCGGTACAGTGACGGCCGGTAACGCGTCCCCGGTGAGCGATGGCGCGGCGGCCGTGGCGATCGTTCCCGACCGCGCGGGCCTGCCGGGGCTGCGGCTGGTGGCCGGGTCCGTCGTCGGGTGCGATCCCGGGTTGCCCGGGTGGGGCCCGGTGCCGGCCGTGCGGCGGGTGCTCGCGCGTGCGGGGGTCGAGGTGGAACGGGTGGCGGCGGTGGAGATCGTGGAGGCGTTCTCGGCGCAGGTGCTGGCCGTCACCGACGCGCTCGGGCTCGATCCGCTCGGCGCCGACGGTGAACGGGTGTGCCCCGACGGCGGTGCGCTGGCGCTGGGGCATCCGTGGGGCGCCACCGGAGCGGTCGTGGTGACCCGGCTGTTCACCCGGCTGGTCCGCGCCGGCGCACCGCCGGGCACGCTCGGCCTGGCGACGGCCGCGGTCGGCGGCGGCCTGGGCGTGGCCGCGCTGTTCGAGGTGGTGTGAGGTGATCGAGTTCGCGGACGTGCACGTCCGGCTGGGCGGCCGTGACGTGCTGCGCGGCGTCACCGCGCGCCTTCCCGAGCGGCGGGTCGGCGTGGTGGGCGCCAACGGCTCGGGCAAGAGCACGCTGGCCCGGCTGATCAACGGCCTTGCCCTGCCCACCTCGGGCAGCGTCACCGTGCTCGGCCTGGACACCCGCCGGCACGCCGCGAAGATCCGGCGCGGGGTCGGGTTCCTGTTCACCGATCCGGACGCGCAGATCGTGATGCCGACCGTGGCCGAGGACGTCGCCTTCTCCCTGCGCCGCAAGGGCCTGGAGGGTGAGGAGGTGGCGAGGCGCGTGCACGAGGCGCTGGCCGCGTACGGGCTGGACGGGCACGCCGACCACCCGGCGCACCATCTGTCGGGCGGCCAGAAGCAGTTGCTCGCGCTGTGCTCGGTGATGGTGCTCCAGCCCGACATCCTGGTGATGGACGAGCCGACCACGCTGCTGGACCTGCGCCATTCCCGTCAGGTCGCCGAGGTGCTGCGCGGGCTGCCGCAGCAGGTGGTGGCGGTCAGCCACGACCTGCCGCTGCTGGCGGACTTCGACCGGGTGCTCGTGCTCGACGAGGGCAGGATCGTGGCCGACGGCGGCCCGGACGAGGCCATCGGCCACTACAGGAAGAT
The DNA here is from genome assembly GCF_009908215.1 of Nonomuraea sp. K271. Lineage (NCBI taxonomy): Bacteria > Bacillati > Actinomycetota > Actinomycetes > Streptosporangiales > Streptosporangiaceae > Nonomuraea > Nonomuraea sp. K271. The sequence goes on from NZ_JAAAHR010000149.1 coordinate 7,920, forward strand.
GATGCGGTGAACAACCTGAGCGGCGCCTACGTGCCGGGTTCGTCGCCGCTGCACCGCCTGCCCGCCGGGGCGAAGCTGGCCGGGCTGGCCGTGGCCTGCACGGTGCTGGTGCTGCTGCCCTCGCCGGCGGCGCTGGGGGGCGCAGCCGTGGTCGTGGCGGGCCTCTACGCGGTGTCGCGGGTGAGTCCGGCGGCGGCGTGGGCGCAGGTGCGGCCGGTGCGTTATTTCGTGGTGGCGCTGTTCGGGCTGCAGTGGGTGTTCGTCGGCCTGGAGGGGGCGGCGGTCACGTCGCTGCGGGTGCTGCTGGCGGTCGCGCTGGCGGGGGTGGTCACGCTGACCACCCGCACGTCGGCGATGATGGCGGCGCTGGAACGATGTCTGAGGCCGGTGAGGCTGGTCGGGCTCGACCCGTTCCGGCTGTCGTTGCTGCTGTCGCTGACCGTACGCAGTGTGCCCGTCATCGCGGCGCTGGCCGTACGCGTCCGGGAGGCTCAGCGGGCCCGAGGGGTCGAGCGCAGCCTGCGCGCTTTCGCGGTGCCGCTGGTGGTGAGTTCGCTGCGGCACGCCGACGCACTAGGGGAGGCGTTGAGCGCGCGCGGGCTCGACGACTGACTGTCCCGGGGTTGACTTATATAAGTGAGTCCTGAAATACTGGGTGCTGTGCACGCCTTCGACGTCCTCGGCGATCCGGTGCGACGCCGGATCCTGGAGCTGCTCGCCGAGGGCGAGCGCAGCTCCGGCGAGGTGACCGCGGTCATCCAGCAGGAGTTCGGCATCTCCCAGCCGGCCGTCTCCCAGCACCTGCGGGTGCTGCGCGACAACGGGTTCGCCAACGTACGCGCCCAGGGCACCCGGCGGCTCTACGCCGTAGATCCCGGCCCGCTGCAGGAGGTCGACCTCTGGCTGGAACGATTTCGCGGCTTCTGGAACCAGCGGCTCGACGCTCTGGCCACCGAACTGGCACGGGGTAAACGCGAGCGCCGCATCGAAGACGACACGAAGGACGCCTGATGGATTTCATCGACGAGCTCAACCGCACCCACCGCCACCTGCTCAACGGCGAGCGCAAGACCGTCTCGCTGCGCCGCCACTATGACGCCGACGTGGCGGAGGTGTGGGAGGCCTGCACCGACGCCGAGCGGCTGAGCCGCTGGTTCCTGCCGGTCACCGGGGACCTGCGGCCGGGGGGCACGTACCAGCTGAAGGGCAACGCCGGCGGTGAGATCCTGCGCTGCGAGCCGCCGCGCCTGCTGAAGGCCACCTGGCTGTTCGGCCCCGACCCCGGCTTCTCCGAGGTCGAGGTGCGCCTGTCGGCCGAGGACGGCGGCACCCTGTTCGAGCTGGAGCACACCGCCGAGATGCCGGCCGAGATGTGGTCGCAGTTCGGGCCCGGCGCGACCGGTGTGGGCTGGGACCTGGCGCTGCTGGGCCTGGGCCTGCATCTGTCGGGCGGCGAGCAGGTGGAGGAGGCGACCTTCCACCTGACCCCCGAGGGCCGCGGCTTCATCACCGGCAGCAGCCGGGCGTGGGGGGAGGCGTTCAAGGCGGGGGGCGCCACGGACGGCGAGGCGGAGGCCGCCGTGGCCGCCACCACCGCCTTCTACGCCCCCGAGGAGGAGTCCCCCGCCTGACCGTGGGCGTATCCAGATGACGCTGCTGATCCCGCTCGACGCGCGGTCGGCTAACGCGGCGGACCAGGCGGGCCTCGTAGGCGGCGATGACGAGCTGGGCGCGGTGGCGGGCGTTGAGCTTGGTCAGCAGACGGCCGATATGCGCCTTCACGGTCCCAGGACTCACCCGACGCCACCATCCGGATCGTCCTCAGGAGGTCGTCCGGAGGCGCGTCCTTGAGCAGGAATCCGCTGGCACCCGCGCGCAGCGCCGAATAAGGGGTGACGGTAAGGGGGTTGAGCCACGTGCGGACAGCCGTTGGCGGTACCCGCGAGTAACTTAGCTGGATGCGTGGACGGGGCCGTCCTGTACACGCCGTCACCCCGTAAGCCCAGTCGTGACCAGCTGCACGTGCACGCTGGTCAATGTGCCGTAGAAGCTTCATCGCCCCGGTTGGTGGTCGGTGATGAGGGCGTCCAGGGCGGCGGCTTTGTCGGCTTCGGTGGGGAGAGCGTAGCGGCGGGTGGTGTCCAGTGAGCCGTGGCCGAGGAGTTCGGCGACCAGGATGGGGTCTTTGCCGTCGCGGATGAGCTGGGTGGCGAAGGTGTGGCGCAGGACGTGCGGGCTGAAGGGTTCGGTGGGATCGTCACCCAGGCCGACGGCGTCGCCGAGGCCGGTGATGATGTCGCGGGCGGCGCGGTCGCTCAGGCGGCCGCCGCGGTGGTTGAGGAACAGCGCGGCGTGGGTGCCGGCCCCCTTCCAATCGGCGCGGGCCTCCAGCCAGTCGGTCAGGCCCTGACGCAGGTCGGGGTGGACGGGCAGCAGGCGGATCTTGCCGCCGTCGCGGCCCTTGCCGCGGATGCGTAGTTCGCCCTTGCGGGCCGGCAGGCGCACGTCGGCCAGGTCGAGGCCGACGACTTCGGAGATGCGCAGGCCGGCGTAGTAGGGCAGCAGGGCGATGGCCTTGTCGCGCGGGGATGCAGCGAGCTGGACGTGGTGTATGTAGCGGCGCGCGCGCCGGGCGTCCAGGGCGCGGGGTGCGGTGCGGCGCACGTCACGTTCGCGACGCGCCTGGGGCTTGCCGAGGCCGCGGCGGGCATAGAAGTCGTCGATGGCCGACAGGTAGGTGTCGATGGTGTTGGGGGCGCGGCGACCGTTCTTCAGATGCCGGCAGAAGTCACGCACCGCGCCGGTGGCGGCGACAGGATCGGCGAGCGGGTCGCCATCGAGCGCGCCGGCGTCGACCTGGTCGGCGAGCCAGGCCAGGTAACTGCGCAGCCGCGAGTGGTATTTGGTCTTGCTCGTCTCAGCCAGGGGCGAGCGATTCAGCGCGGCGGCGTACTCGGCAAGGATCGCCGCGTACGGGCCGGGAAGCACGATGGCTCGTGACCGGCTCGTGTTTCCGGAAGTCGCTCCGGAGGGTTTCCCGGTCTCTGGGGTGGCGTTTCCGGAAGTCACCTCACCAGTGTACTTCCGGAACCACGCAATTCCGGAAGTTGTGAGGTAAGGTGGAGACACCGAGGGCTTTTCGAGCGTTGGCATTCAGGTCGGCGTCGCCCACGGCGAACCACCACCGGCCACCTTCGCAAGGAGGGCCTGGACAGGTCAGGCGACCATGACGCCGACGCTCTTTTCTCAACGCACCTCCCTCAGCCCTGTCGCATCGGCGATTCCGCGGGTCGATTCCGCGCTCCGGCTCGCTCTCTACCCGGCACCGGATCGCCGGGCCGTGGTGGACGGGGCCTGGTGGCCCTGCTCCCGCAACGCCGCCGCCGAACTGCCTCCTCTCATCGCCGCCGTCGACCAGCGGCTGGGCCGGACCATCCTGCGGATAGGGGTGTACCGGGACGCCTGGCAGCACGTTCCCCGCCGCATCCCGGCCCGTGGCCGGCAGGTCCGCGTCGGCTGGTTCCGCCACTCCGACCCACGCGTGATCACTCTCGTCTTCGCCACCGGCGAGCCGATCGCCTTGCTGCTCATCCCGCCCGACACCGCCGTCGGAACTGCCGAGGCCGCGCTCAAGCTCACCGCCCAGGACACCACCGGCCTGGCCACCGACGACATCCTCATCCTGGCGAGCCTGCCACCCGATCCCGCGATCCATGCCACCTCCCGTGCGGGGATCACCGACAGCCCGGCCCGCTGGGAGAACGAGGGCGGATCGGTCATCGCGCAGAATACGAGCGCCTCAGACACCCCGGCGTCAGCACCGGCGTGAGGTCACCCACGTGCCGCCTGCCGGCCGGATCGAGCGGATCCAGGTACTCCTATCCAGCAGTGGACCGCTCTCCTGCCGGCAGGCATCTCTCCGGACCCCCGATTCGCCGCCTCTCCGAACAGGAGACTTCCATGACCGTCATCGACACCGCCCCGCCGCCCGGCGGTCCGAGCGCCGCGGCGCCCACCCTGATCCACCTGTCCGGAGACATCGACATCTTCACCACCGAGCAGCTGCGCCAGCGGCTGCTCAACGCGCTCGGCTACAGCACCACCCTGCTCGTGCTGGACCTGTCCAAGGTCACCTTCTGTGGCGCCGGCGGGCTGGGCGTGCTGCTCGGCGTGCAAGGACGCGCCCGGGTCCGGGGCATCACACTGGCCTTGACCGGGCTCACCCCGTTGATGACCCGGCTGCTGCAGGTCTCGGGCCTGGAACGCCGATTCCCGATCATGGCGTGACCGGCCATGCCCAACGCAGCTCTCACTGATGTGGGCGATGATGGCAGCTCGTCGCTCCCCGACCCGCCACGCCCGCCCGGACTGGCCTCATCCAGGTGATGCTGACCGCCGCGATCGTGCTGTCACCGCGCTCTTCGCTCAGGAAGTCGCGAGCAACAAGGCCATGGTCGTTCCGGTGACCACGGCCAGCACCACGGGCGCCACGGCGTGGGAGCGGTGGCGCCGGTGCGCGAAGTCGCGGGCACGGAGATGGAATCCGACTGCGCCGATCAACAGCAGCGTGAGACCGGCCGCGGCCGCGACGGCGAGCGGCTTGAACCAGAGGCCGGCCGCGAGCCCGAGCGCGCCGGCGATCTCCAGGGTGCCGATCGAGCGGGTCATCGTCGAGCCGACGCCGAGCCTGAGCAGGTTGGCCGTCACGGGATCCCGTAACAGGACCTTCTGGGCGCCGGCGAGCAGGAAGACGAGAGCGACCAGAGCGCTCAGGGTGCTGGCGGCAAACGACATGGTGTGACCTTTCACAGCAAAGAGAACGAACATTCTTTTTCTAAGAGTAAGGCGGCAAAGTTGTCAAGTACGAATGTTCGTTCTACGTTGTGATCCCATGGCACGCATGCCCAAGGAGCACCTCGAAGCCCGCCGCCGCCAGATCCTGGACGCCGCCCGGCGCTGTTTCATCCGCAACGGCTTCCATGCCACGTCCATGCAGGACGTGCTGACCGAGGCCGAGTTGTCGGCCGGGGCCGTCTACCGCTATTTCAAGAGCAAGGACGACATCATCGCGGCGACCGCCGCCGAGGCTCTGGCCGAGGTCGCGTCGGCGTTCGAGGCGAAGGACGACGCGCGACCGCCGGATCTGGACAACATCGTCGATCTCGTGCTGGGGGTCGAGCGCCCGCCGCTGTCCGGATCGCAGGAGTCGGCCCAACTGCTGGTCCAGGTCTGGTCGGAGGCTCTGCGATCGCCGTCGCTGAGCACGAAACTGAAGGAGGTCATGGCGGAGGCCCGCGGCGTGGTCGGCGGCCTTGTGGCGCGGCATCAACAGCGCGGACTGCTTCCCGCCGACGTCCCGGCCGAGCATGTGGCCGATGTCCTGATGGCTCTGGTCGACGGGTTCCTGGTACGCCGCGCGGTATACGGCCACGCGGATTCGGTGACCTTCAGGAGCGGCATGCGGGCCCTGATGTCGGCGCCCACGCGAGCCGCCCGATAGAGAAGGACATTCGCTCTTGACGACGATCGGAGGGTCATGCTCTTCTAAAAAGAACGATCATTCGTTCTAAGAGGGTGGATTTGTGACTACGAAAGCGGACGTTCTCATCGTCGGAGCGGGGCCGACCGGCCTGGTGCTGGCCATCGACCTGGCACGGCGGGGAGTGATCCCACGGATCATCGACGCCGGGAGCGCGGACCACCGGGAAAGCCGGGCGGTGTCCATCGTGGCGAGATCGCTGGAAATGCTGGACGATCTCGGGCTGGCCCAAGCCGCCATCGAACGAGGCGTCCCGCTGCACACGCTGAACTTCTACCAGGGCACGACGGCCCTGGCCGAGATGGACGTGACGGCTGTGGACTCCCCGTTCCCGCTGGACCTGTGCATCCCACAGTGGCAGACGGTCGCGCTGCTGCGCGAGCGCGCCGAGGAACTCGGAGTCACCATCGAATGGGGCACCCGCCTGGTCGGGCAGCAGGCCGGCGAGCACAGCGTCAGCGTGGAACTCGGCCACGAGGACGGCCGCGGCGAACGGTGCGAAACCGGGTGGCTGATCGGCGCCGACGGCGCCCACAGCGCCGTGCGTGAGACGGCGGGCATCACCCGGGAGAGAGCCGACCTGAAGCGGGGGTTCATCCTGGGCGACGTCGCCGTGGACTGGCCGCTCACACGGGACCGCTTCCATGTCTACTTCGGCAAGTCCGGCCTCGTGGCGGTCTTCCCCATGATCGGGGGCTACTGGCGCATCCTGGCCAGCACGCCGGACGACCGGCCGCCGCAGAGCCCAGGGCTGGACGACTTCGCCGCCCACGTCGCCGAACGCACGCCTTTGGACGCTGGCGTACGCGATCTGCAGTGGAGTTCGTCGTTCGTGGCCCGCGAGAGCCTGGCCGACCGGCTTCGCCAGAACCGGATCCTCCTGGCCGGCGACGCCGCGCACAGCCACAGCCCGGTGGGCGGCCAGGGCATGAACACCGGCATGCAGGACGCCTACAACCTGGGCTGGAAACTCGCACTCGTCGTCACCGGGCGCGCCGAGGAGTCCCTCCTGGACAGCTACGAGGCCGAACGCTGGCCCGTGGTCAAGGCCGTGGTCGAGGCGACCTCGGCCACCACGAAGGCCGCCACCGGCAGCACACTGGTCGCCCGCAGAGCCAGGCGGCACGCGCTGCGCCTGTTCGGCCGGCTCAATCCCGTACAGCAGCGGCTGTCGAACGCCTTCGGTGAACACCTCGTCCACTATCGCGACAGTGACCTCGTCTTCGAACGCTGGCACGGATCACAGGCCAGAGCGTGGAGCGACATCGCCTGCACCGGACCGGAAGCCGGCGAACTGGTGCGGGACGTCTACGTGGAGAACCGTGAGGGGCCGGTGGCACTCCGTCACGTTCTCCGGACGCCGGGCCACCACCTCGTCCTGTTCGCGGCGGACACGACGGACTCCGCCACCCTGGCCGCCTGGCATGCCTCCGCCCACGAAGCGATGGCCGGGCACGGCGAGGTCCATGTCATCACCCGCGGCCACCTGCCGCACGACTCCCTGGACGGAGTCTTCGCCGACCTGCGCAGCGAGGCGCACAACCGCTACGGCGTGCGCCGCCCCAGCCTGTACCTGATCCGCCCGGACAAGTACGTCGGCTTCCGCGGCGACAGCGTCGACTTCGCACCCGTGAGCGACTACTTCCGCGGCCTGGGCGCACGCCCGTGACACCGCCTGTCAAGAAGAGGAGCTGGACAACCCCGTGACACAAGAACCGACCGTCCCCAGAAGCCTGGCAGGAATCGGCGCGACCGCCTTGGGCGTGGCTCTCCTGCGCGCTCAAGAGAGCAGCCGACCGGACCGGCTGTTCGACGACCCCTACGCACGGCACTTCCTCCAGGCCGTCGATCCGGCGTTCACCCCTTGGGCCGCCGGGGCCTCTCCGGCGACCGCACGTTTCCTGCAGGTCATGGCCGAGCAGGTCGCCGTCCGCACCCAGTTCCTCGATCGCGCGCTGCTGGAAGCCGCCGAAGGAGGATGCCAGCAGGTGGTCCTGCTGGCGTGCGGCATGGATGCCCGCGCGTTCAGACTCGCCTGGCCGCCCGGCACCAAGGTCTTCGAGCTGGACTTCGCCGACGTGCTCGCATTCAAGGCAGCCGTACTCGACGGCCGCGGCGCGACCGCCGCGTGCCACCGCGTCGAGGTCGCCACCGACCTGCGCCAAGACTGGCCGCGCGCGCTGACGGAGTCCGGCTTCAACCCGGGGCGGCCGGCCGCCTGGCTGGCCGAGGGCATCCTGTACGCACTTCCGCCCGAAGCCGCCGACCTGCTCCTCGACCGGATCACCGCCCTCTCCGCCCCAGCAAGCATGCTCGCCCTGGACCACATGAAGGACTCCGAGCTGCTCCGCAGCGCCCGCGCGGACATCTCCGCCGAGCTCGTCGACCTGTGGCGCGGCGGCCCCACCGAGAACCTCAATGCCTGGCTTGCCCGCCGCGGCTGGCAGCCCGCCGTGACGGACATCGCCGAGGCCGCGGCCGCCCGCAAACGCCCGATTCCACCCGCGTTCGATCCCGCCCGCGCCGCCGCCGGCCGCGGCTGGCTGGCCACGGCACACCTCCCGAAACCTCGCTAAGAGGAATCAAGCTGGCGGAGCGGTGCGGCGGACCGTACCAGCACAAAGGCGAGCAGCCCGAGGGCGGCCAACGCGAAGACCGCGTTGCCGATGAGGTCCACATGCGCGGGTGCGGGGAAGCTCGGCGGCTGGGGAAGCCGTGCCAGGCGTAGGTGATCAGACCGGCAGCGCTCAGGGCGAACCTGTGCCAGGGTCCCCAGCCCATGCGTCGGGACCAGCGCAGGATGAGCAGCGTCATCGTGGCGTAGAGCGCGAGGTAGAAGCCGACTGTGATCCACGCGGGCACAATGGACTGCAGCATGCCCGCCATGGTGGGGAGCCAGAACGCCAGCCCGGCCACGATGGTGGTCGCGAAGACGGTCTACGGGCTGGGAGGCGTGGCAGTGAGGAGAGGGCGGCGGAATCGAGCGGACAGGAACGCGGCGATGATCAGGGCGACCGCCGTGATCAGCGTCCAGGTGATCTGAGCGGCCGACAACGGGTAGATGGCCGGACTTGCGAGGGCGATGGGCACCACGCCGCCCAGCAGGAACAGGGCTGACACGGTGAGGCCCACCTTGCGAGCCAGGGCGTGCCCGGCCGGCGTGAGCCCGCCTCTGCCATCGAGATCGGCACCGCGATGCTCCATACCCCATGGATGGCCAGGACGAACACGGTCCAGTAGGCGCCGATGCCCAGGGCCGGGATGAACCCGTAGTCGAGCGGCCCTCCCCGATCACGGCGTAGGCGAGACCGAGCAGGATGATCCCCGGCCATCCCAGCCGCCATCGGCGGGCGATCTCGCGGATCAGCAGCGCGCCACCGCCGTAGAGCGGAATCAGCCCGATGATCGTCGGTAGGGCGTTGATGGCGATGTTGCCGAGCAGGTACTCGCCGACGAGCGGCGCGAGAACCAGCAGGCCAAGTGCTGGAAGAAGGCGTTTGAACACGTCTATCCTCACCGGTTGTAGAGCTTGCGTGCCCACAGGTATCCGCCCAGCGCGATGGCCGCGCTCCAGAGTGCCGCCGCTGCGAAGCTGGATCCCGCGGGCTGTCCGGCCAGTAGCGTGCGCAGGGTTTCGATGACCGGTGTGAACGGCTGGTGTTCGGCGAACCAGCGCAGCGGGCCGGGCATCGACTCCGGCGGGACTACGCCGCTGCCCAGGAACGGCAGCAGCATCAGCGGCATCGGCAGGTTGCTGGCCGTGGCCACGTTCTTGGTGACCATGCCCAGCGCGGCCGACAGCCAGGTGATGGCGAAGGTGAACATCGCCAGCACGCCGATCACTCCGAGCCAGCCCAGCGCGGAGGCGGCGGGGCGGAAGCCGATCAGCAGGGCCGTCAGCGTCACCGCCGTGATCGCGATGAAGTTCTGGACGAGCGCGCCGAGCACGTGCCCGGTGAGGACGGAGACGCGGGCGATGGCCATGGTCTTGAATCTGGCGATGATGCCCTCGGTCATGTCCATGGCCACCGAGATCGCTGTCCCCTGCGCGGCGCTGGCGATCGTCATGATCATGATGCCGGGGGTGATGTAAGCGGCGTAGGCGGCGCGGTCGCCGCCGATCCCGGTGCCCATGATGCCGCCGAGGACGTAGACGAACAGCAGCAGGAGCACCACTGGGACGCCCGCGTAGGTGAGGATCAGTGTGGGGTAGCGCCACATGTGCCTGATCTGGCGGCGCAGCATGGTCGCGGAGTCGGTGATCGCTCTCATCGCGAGGACTCCTCGGTCAGGGCGAGGAAGGCGTCGTCCAGGTCGGGTGTGTGCACCGACAGTTCAGCGACGTCGATGGCCTGTGCGTCGAGCCATTCCAGGAGTTTGCGCAGCGTGCTGACGCCGGTGTGGGGGATCTGCACCGTGAGGGACTCCTCGTCGCGTGAGGTGGCCCTCAGGTGGGAGGCCGCCCTGAGGTAACCGTCGGGGTCGGCGAAGCGTACGACGATGTGGCCGCCGGGGACCATGCGCTTGAGCTTCTCGGGGGTGCCTTCGGCCACCAGTCGGCCCTGGGTGAGCAGGGCGATGCGGTCGGCGAGTTCGTCGGCCTCCTCCAGGTACTGGGTGGTCAGGAAGATGGTGACGCCGTCCTGCTTTACGAGGTCGCGGACGATCTGCCACATGGTGCGGCGGCTGCGCGGGTCCAGGCCGGTGGTCGGTTCGTCGAGGAAGATGAGCTTGGGAGTGCCGACGAGGGTCATGGCGAGGTCGAGCCGGCGGCGCATGCCGCCCGAGTAGGTGACTGCGGGCTTGCGCGCGGCGTCGGTGAGGTCGAAGCGTTCCAGCAGTTCGCGGGCGCGTTCGCGTCCACGGGAGCGGCCGAGGTGGAGCAGGTCGGCCATGAGTCGTAGGTTCTCCTCGCCGGTGAGGAAGCTGTCTATGGCGGAGAACTGGCCGGTGACGCCGATCGCCGCACGCACCTTGTCGGGTTCTGTGGCCAGGTCGTGCCCGGCCACCCGGATCTCGCCGGCGTCGGCCTTGACCAGGGTGGACAGGATCTGCACTGTGGTGGTCTTGCCCGCGCCGTTCGGGCCGAGCAGCGAGAAAACGGTGCCCTGCGGGATGGACAGGTCGATGCCGTCCAGGACGCGGTGGGCGCCGTAGGACTTACGCAGCCCCGTAACCGAGACGAAGGTCCGCATCGCGTTCACCCACGGTCCCAGGTGACGGGCAGGCTGTGCACGCCGTACACCTGGGAGGGGTCGGTGCGCAGCGACAGGTCTTCAGCCGGTACGGCGAGCCGCAGCGTCGGGAAGCGGATGAGCAGGGCGGGAAGCGCGACACGCATCTCGATGCGGGCAAGCTGCTGACCGAGACACTGATGGACGCCGTGGCCGAAGGCCAGATGCCCGGCGGCCGAGCGGTGCAGATCAAGCACGTCGGGGTCGGAGAACCTGGCCGGGTCTCGGTTGGCGGCGTTGATCGCAATGATGACCGTGTCGCCCGCCTTGAGCCGCCTGCCGCCAAGCTCCACGTCCTCCAGCACGCCGCGCATACCGGTGGCGGCGACGGACAGGTAACGCAGCAGCTCCTCCACGGCGCCGACGGCCAGGCCGGGGTAGCCGCGCAGGGCGGTGAGCTGGGCCGGGTTGCGCAGCAGGGCGAAGGTGCCGAGCGCGAGCATGTTGGCGGTGGTGTCGAGCCCGGCGCCGAGCAGGAACGCGGCCGCGCCGCCGAGCTCCTCGTCGGCCAGGTCGCCGCCGGTGGCCAGGTCGCTGAGCAGGTCGTCGGTCGGCTTGGCCCGCTTGGCGAGCGCGAGCTCCCGCAGGTACGTGCCGAGCTCGACGAAGGCGGCGTACTGCGCCTCAGCGGTCCCGGCGTCCGACAGGGCCCGGGTGGAGCTCTGGAACCGGTCGCGATCCTCGTACGGCACGCCGAGCAGCTCACAGATCATCAGCGCTGGAACCGGCTGCGCGAAGACCTCGACGAGGTCGGCGGGCGGCCCCTGCCGCTCCATCGCGTCGAGCCGCTCACGGGTGATCTCGGTGACCCGCTCGGTGAGCAGGTTCATCCTGCGGACGGTGAACTTGCCCGCTAGCAGCTTGCGAAAGCGGGTGTGCTCGGGTGCGTCCATGCCGGTCAGGTCGCCGGCGGGGGCGGGCGGCAGGTGCCCGCCCGCCAGGGGGTGGTAGTGGGTTTCGTAGCGGGAGCTGAACCGTGGGTCGGCGAGGATCTGGCGGACCATGTCGTATCCGGTGATCAGCCAGACGCCGGGGGCGCCCTCGGGCGCGGCCAGGCGGGCGATCGGCTGCTCTGCGCGCAGGGCGGTGAGCGAAGGCGCGGGATCGAAGGGGAAGGCGGGTGCACGGTCCAGGGACAAAGTGACCGGCTCCACGCGATAGTTCGCGTTCGACATGATTGAAAGCTACGTTGCTTTCAGAGATTCCGTCAAACAATTGATACACATTAATGCAGGTCAAAGCCGAATAATTGATGCGTTAGCGCTGAAGGTGAATGCAATGATACGTTGCGTTGTGTGGAGCCGAACGCAATACTGGCGCCATGCCAGAAGGAAGGTTGACCCGGCAGGACCGCCAGCGCATCGCGGCCAGCCTCGCCGAAGGACGTTCGTACGCCGAGATCGCCAGGCGACTGGACCGGCCGACCTCGACGATCAGCCGCGAGGTCGGCCGCAACGGCGGCCCCCGCGACTACCGCCCCGAGCGGGCGCACCAGGCGGCGGCGCGGCGGGCACGGCGCGGCACCCCGGCACGTTCGCCCGAACCCCAGGACCGCACGGCCTTGGAAGTGGAAGAGGTGGAAGAGGGAGCCGTCGAGCTGGCGGTCGGGATGGGCCTGCCGAAGATGGTGGCACGCGTGCTCATCGGCCTGTGGTTGAGCGAGGACGGCCGGCTCACAGCGGCTGAGCTGTCGCGCGGGCTGAACGTCAGTCCCGCCTCGATCTCCATGGCGGTGGGCTACCTGACCCGGCAGGGGCTGATCAGGCGCGAGCGTGATCCGCAGAGGCGCCGCGACATCTACGTGGTCGACGACGACGCCTGGTACCACTCGACCGTGATCAGCGCCCGGCAGACGCTCGCGGCGGCGGAGATCACGAAGGCGGCGGGGCAGACGCTCGGGCTCGACACGCCCGTGGGACGCCGCCTGGCCAGAGGCGGTGCGTACCTGGAACGGATCAGCCTGGACGCTCTGGCGTCGGCCGAACGCTGGCGCGACCTCCCGCCGTGATCAGATCGCTGGGATCGTTTCCCGGATTTCACGTGCTGTGGTCAAATCGCCCCCTCAACGCCCACGAGGCCCTGTCCGACCCCGCAAGGAAACTCCCGCACGCAGCGCCACGCCAGCGGCACCACGGAACGAAACTCGGTGCGAGGCTCCGAATGCGGGCTGACCATCATCCAGCCTGCGACGGGGACGTCGGCGCCGCCTACTGCTCAACCGCCTGCCGAATTCGCGCGCATCGCACACGGCGCGCGATGCGCGGGGTGATGCCGCGGACGCGCAGAAAGGTGCGCAAATGGGGGTAGTCGTAGCCCTTGTCGCCGTGGAGTTTGCCCGGTCGACGACGTCGCGGGCCACGTCGGGAGCGTACGGGCGGGATCGACCGCACCAGCGGTTCCAGTGCCAGGCTGTCGTGGACATCGCCGGCGCTGATCGCGACAGCCAGGGGCAGACCGGTCCGCTCGGTGATGAGGTGGATCTTCGACCCTTTCTTGCCGCGATCGACAGGATTCGGGCCTGTCAGTTCCCCCCTTTCATGGCCCGCACGCTGACGGAGTCGATCGTGCACCGCGACCAATCCAGTTCTCCTCGCGCGCCGAGCTCGTCCAGCAGGACCCGGTACAGCTTGGCCCACACCCTGGCGGTACTCCACTCGGTGAAGCGGCGGTGCACCGTCTGCCAGGAGGCGCCGAACACCGGCGGCAACTGCCGCCAGGCGCACCCGGTGGTGGCCACGTACACGATCGCCGCAAGGATCACCCGATCGTCGACCCGCCGCCGCCCACCACCTTGCGGCCGCGTCGGCGCCGGCGGGACCACCCGCTGGAACAACTCCCACAACTCATCTGGCACAAGCCGTCGAAGGAACGCATCCACGAACGAACTAACGATCAATCCCCAAATGAGTCACGGTCTAAGTCGCGGATCCTGGCCGCTTTCGACGCGCTGCCCGAAGGCAGCCCCGAGCGGGGCGCACTGCTCCGCAAGGAACGGCTGTACCACTCCCATATCGTGCACTGGAGAAAGCAGGCCGAGAGCGGAACACTCCCGGCCTCGACCGGCCGGCCGCACAAGAGCGCCGAGTCGGAGGAACTGGTCCGGCTGCGGGCCGAGAACAAGAAACTAAAAGCCGATACCGAAAACTCGAGTCCCGCAACGAGAAACTAGCCGGCGAGCTGGGTAAGACCAAAACCGCGCTGGGTCGGCGAGGACGGCGCGGCATTGCTCGTACCCGGACACCAACCATGCCTCGCCACCGCTGGCCAGGTGGACCTTGCTGATCGGCGCCTGCTCGCGCAGCCATTCGTAGGCGGTGGGCGGGGCGAACGGGCAGCCACGCTCGACCGGCAGCGTGAGGTCGGCGAGTTCGCCGGAAAAGCTGTTCGTCATGAAGGAGACCTCCAGTAATGGATCTGGGGTCTTCGAACTTGATCGGGGTATGAGGATCCGCCGACTCCAGAAGGCTTGAGAGGGCTCGTGGCTCTCGGTGATCCTTCTTGTTGTCGAGGCAAGAAGATCACAGCAGAACAGCCACGAGCATGGTCAACGATACGACGCTGCTGCTCGGCCTGGACGGGGTGACCGTCACGAAGGTCGTCGCCGCAGGTGATGGGCAGCAGGATGGACCGGTGGTGCATCTGGCCACCGCAGACGAACGGGCTAGATGCTGCCCGCAGTGTGGAGTTGCCGCGGTCCGGATGAAGGAATGGGTGACCACCCGCCCGCGGGATCTTCCGGGCGGCGGGCGGCGGGCGGCGGTGTGCGTTGCGGTGGCGGAAGCGGCGCTGGTGCTGTGACCAGACATCCTGCCCGCGTCGGACCTTCACCGAGCAGGTGCCGCAGATCCCCGCACGATCCCGGCTGACACTGCGATTACGCCAGGCCGCCGGTGCCGTCGTCGGGGACGGCAGGCGAACGGTGATTCAATCGGCGCGCGATCACGGGGTGTCCTGGCCGATCGTGTCGGCGGCGTTCATCGAGCACGCCCGCAGGGTGCTGCCCGCCCAGCCGGAGCCGGTCACCGTGCTCGGCATCGACGAGGTGCGCCGTGGCCGTCCTCGCTGGGTGCTGGAGGAGAGCACCGGGACCTAGGGCGCGAGGCGGCCCAGGAGCGGGTAGTCCTCGGTGGCCGTTCGTACGTGGCCGACGAGGACGATCGCGTCAGGGGTGGCCCCGATGGCCTGGGACTGCATGCTCTCAGGCCAGGTGACGCGGGTCCGAGGTTCCCAGGCGCGCCCGTCCTGCGACCTTACGAGGACCACCTCGCCCTTCTTCGCCCGCAGGCCGATCCACGCGTCTCCGTGTCGGCCGAGCTGGGACAGGCCCTGGCCGCCGAGCTCGGCGACCTGGGGTTCCTCCCACCGGCCCGACGGGGAGAGCCGGACGAGGAACGTCTTGGTGATGGAGCCCGCGGACGTCTTGCCCTGGTGCGCCAGCCCGCTGACGATCACCGTGTCCCGTCCGACGACGGCCGTGGTGGTCCACGCGCCCTGTCCGTCCGGGAGATCGATCGCCGGCATGGGCCGCCATGATCGGCCGTCGGCCGAATACATCAGGCAGTTCGCCGTGGTGCCGGCGTCCGGGCACATGCCCGGGACGACGTAGCCGTACTCTCCGCCCGCCAGGCCGCTGGGGAACTCGAACGGGGAGGCGACCTGCTGCCAGCTGACCAGGTCGGTGGAGCGCCAGAAGGTGGTCTTCGCGGCCTTCGTGGAGGTCACCAGGTAGCTGTCCTTGGCTGCGGCGGCCTCCTTGATCGTGCCGAAGTCGTGCCCGGAACGCTGCCAGGTGCGGCCGTCGCGCGAGGTGTAGACCCCTGGGCCGACCGCGAGCCAGCCGATCGGTCCGTGCACCACGGCGGTGAACTCGCCGGGCGTCTCCAGGTCCGAACGTTGCCAGGTCGCGCCGCTGTCGGTGCTCCACCAGGCGCTGGCCATGCCCTGGGAGTGGCCGACGGCCACGGTGACGTCTCCCGCGTGGCGCAGGTCGTTGACCCGGGTGACGGGGTAGCGCAGGCCCGCGACGCCACCGAAGTCGATGGGGGCGACGTCGCTGTCCGGGCTCGCGGAGAACATCCGCAGGTCGAGACGCTCCGGCCGGTCGGTGGAGAAGACGCCCGAGGTGTCGCCGCTGAGGAGAGCACCGGTCCTGGTCGTCGTCAGCACCGGCTGGTAGGACTTCAGCTCACGGGAGGTCCCCAGCGAGTCCCAGTCGGAGCCGTCCTCGCTGTGGAGGAGCTTTGCCTCTTCGCCATGCCCGGGCTTCCCGAGCGGTACGGCGTCCATGAGCAGGTAGAACCCGGTCGCGCCCACGGCGAACCCGTTGGGCGAGTAGCCCTCGCTGGAGCCCACCTCCTTCCAGGACGCGCCGTCGGTCGAACCGACGATGGTGGTGGACGTGAACTCCTTGCTGAAGGCGGCGTAGAAGGACTTGCCGTCCGTGGCGAGGACGGGCGTGCCCGGCCCGGTGTCGAGCGTGGTGGTCTGCCACGTGCGGCCGCCGTCCGCCGACCTCACGGTCAGGCGGCCACTCGTCTGGTCGGCGGTGCCGCCGTCGATGAGGACGTTGTCGCCGTGGGCGACCAGGCTGGTGCGACCCGCCGGCAGCGCGGTCGTGGTCGTGACCCGCTGCCACCGCCGGCCGTCCGCCGAGGTCCAGACGACCGTCGGGCTCTCCTTCTGCACCGAGGCGTCCTGCGCGCCCTTGATCACGAATCCGCTGTCGGTCGCCGCCAGACCGGACAGGTTGTAGCCGATCATGTCGCCGAGCGCGGCGCCTTCGACGGGCTGCCAGGCGTGACCGTCGGCGCTGGTCCAGGCCATGGGGGTGTACGTGGTCAGCCTGCTGGGGAAGGCCACCCAGCCCTTGTCGCCGCCCGCCACCAGGTCCGCGGTCACCGACATGGCCCCGGGCGGCGGCACCGACTTCCAGGTCGTACCGCTGTCGTCGGAGACCAGGAAGATCGGACGTGCCGCGTAAGACGAACCCACGGTTTCACCGCCCACCACGACCACGGTGTCGCCGTGGGTGGCCGCGGCGCTGACGTGCTGGTTGAGCCCGCCGTCGGGTGCCGGCTTGGACGGCGGCGGGAAGAGCCGGTCGGCCCTGTTCACCTGGCCGGTCTGCGGTGCCGTCGCCTCCTTCTGGGCGACCTGGCCGTCCGGCCGGAGCGCCACGAAGGCGGCGGCCGCGCCGAGGACGAGGACGACACCGGCCGCCACGGCTCCCCATATCCAGGCGCGCCGCCGCGCGGGTGAGGACGCCACGCCCGCCCCCGGACCCGCCACGCTCCCGGGCGGAGGCGCTCCGTGCGGCGGCGGGCCGGCCGTGGGGGAAGGGCCGGGCGCTCCGTGCGGCGGCCCCATGTAGGGAGGCGGCGCTCCGTGCGGCGGCGGGGGTCCCATGTGCGGCGGTGCCCCGCCGCCGCACGGAGC